>NZ_JBHVPD010000120.1:0-27947 GCF_042887525.1 Kitasatospora sp. NPDC057936 | reverse complement strand
CTGGGGGGGTGGGGCTGGGGGGGGCCCCCCCGGGCCCCGGGGCTCCCCCCCGCCCCTTTCGGCGACGGACGGTGTGATAGGTGGCTACCGCTCCCGCCGGGGTGGTGTCAGCTGGTGGGCAGGGCGATGCCGGGCAGCGTGATGCCGGACAGGGTGTCCAGGGGGGCCCAGCTGGGCATGCCGGGCTTGTAGGAGGTGTGGTTCACGGTACCGTCGGGGGCGGTGGCGCCGAAGAGGTCCACGGTGCTGGAGGAGGCGCTGAACAGCGGAACGGGGATCCGGCCGGCGGCGAGCTTCGTGGTTCCGCTCAGGGGCTCCCAGGTGTTCCACGGCTTGCCGTTGTTGAACCAGTAGGTGTGCGCCAGGGACTTGTCGCTGCGGACCGCGAACAGCTCGAGCGCGTCGGTGGCGGGGTTGTAGAGCACGCTGGGGGAACTGGTGAAGGGCTGGTCACCGTTGATGGTCGTCCAGCTGCTCCAGCCGGCCGTGCCCGCGGTGTAGTAGGCGTGGGCCACGACGCCGTCGGTGTTGGTCGCGAAGACCTCGGCGGTCTTCGTCGACGGGTTGTAGACCAGGCTCGGGCTGCCGGTGAAGGTGTTCTGGTTCAGCTGCAGCCACGGGCTCCACGGCTTGCCGTCGTTGAACCAGTACGTGTGGTACATCGTGTTGTCACGGCCGATCGCGAAGAGCTCGAGCGCGTCGGTGGCCGGGTTGTAGAGCGCCCTGGGGGAGCCGGTGAACCGGTAGTCGGCGTTGATGTTCGACCAGGTGCTCCAGCCGGTCATGCCCGGGGTGTAGTACATGTGGGCCACAGGACCGTCAGCGGTGGTGGCGAAGACCTCGGCGGTCTTCGTCGACGGGTTGTAGACCGCGGTGGCGCTGCCGGTGAACGAGGTCGATCCCGTACCGGCCCACGGGCGCCAGCCCTGCGCGTCGGCCATGTAGTAGGTCTGCCAGATGAGGCCGTCGGTGTCCATCGCGAACAGCTCGATGGCGTTGGTGGCCGGGTTGTAGAGAGCGGTGGGCGAGCCGACGAACGGCTTCACGCCGGCCGGACGGTCGCTGATCGACGTCCAGGAGCTCCAGCCCTGGCCGTTGATGTTGTACGCGCCCATGACGCGGCCCTTGTCGTCGACGGTGAACTCCGTGGACGTCTGCTTGACCGGGTCGTACACCCCGCTGGTGGTCGGTGCACTGGTGGACAGCGCGGCCTCGCGGACGTGCTTCACCCACGCGCCGAGGTCGTCGGTGCGCACGCTGGTGGCGCCGGTGCGCAGCTCGGTGCCCGGAGCGCCGAGGCAGCCGCCCTGCCAGGAGCGGGAGGCGATCGCGGCGAGCTCGGTGGTGCCGTTCTTGTCGCGCAGGAGGGGGGCTCCGGCGTCGCCCTGGCAGATTGGGGTCTGGCCGTCGGCGGGGGCGGTGTCGACGGTGGTGGCGGCGACGGCGCCGACGGTGTGGGTGGTGGTGTGGACCTTGGTGGGGACCCAGTCGGTGGCGGTGCGGCCGTAGCCGGCCGCGCGCAGGTTCTCGGCGGCCACCGGCGCGGTCGCGCCGAGGGTGGCGGGGGTGATGCCGGTGACCGGGAAGGCCAGACGGGCCATGACCAGGTCGCGGTCGGCGCGCGGCGCCAGCTCGACCACGTCGACGACCGCGCCGGTGCCGGTGTTGGTCAGGTCGGTGCGCCCGATGGTGGCGGTGGTCTTGTCCTTGGGGGCGCCGGCGGTGACGGTGGTCAGGTCGTCGGGGGTGTCGGTGAAGCAGCTGGCGGCGGTGAGCAGCCAGCTGCGGTCGACGAGGGTGGCGCTGCAGGCGCGCTTGCCGTTACCGATGTTGATCTTGGCGGTGTAGGCGAGTGGCGGGTCGGTGGGCTGCGGCGCGGGCGGGGTGGCGCTGGAGCCGGTGACACGCAGTTCGAGCAGGACGGCCCGGGTCTTGGGGTCGATGGACTCGCCGATGCCCTTGGTGGTGTCGGCGGCGACGCTGACCGTCTCGGCGGGCTTCTGGTCGGTGGACAGGCTCGCCTGGACGGAGCGGCCGTATGTGGTGATGCGGTAGGCCTCGGGGATGGTCAGGGCCAGGTAGCCGGAGGCGCCGGGGGCGGCGAAGCAGATCATGTCGTCGTTGTTCGCCGGCTTGGTGACGGCGTTGACCTTGATCTGGAAGCTGCCGGCCTTGCCACAGTCGGTGACGGTGATGCCGCCGTCGCCGCGGGTCACGGTGATGCCGCGCAGCGCGAGGATCTGGTCGGCGTTCGGGTAGGCGAACGTCTCGGCCGAGGTCTTGGGGAGGTCGGCGGGGGCCGGGGGCGCGGTGTCGCCGGTGGCGGCGCCTGCGGTGGTCCAGCCGGCGACGGTGGCCAGGACGAGAGCGGTCGACGCGGCCGCGAGGCCGCGTATGCGTGCGTGGTTTTTCATGACGCCTTTTCAGGTAAGCGGTGCGAAGGGCAAGCGCCCCCCGGAAGGCCGCCCAAACTTGGACATTTGCCATTCTTTTACGGCGGCTTGATTCACTGTCGGTTGCGGATTCTAATGTAGGCTCACCAACTAAGTCGACATGAGTGTTTGAGTGCACTTCAGGGGGGCTTCGAGAGAAGAGCCGGCTGGTCAGCCGCACTCGCGCCAGCCCCGCGGGCCTTGTTGTGATTCCTTTCGCAAGGCCTGATTCGTGCTGCCCGAAATCAATGTCAATCAATATGAAGTGAGGTATTCCATGGGCTCGTTGAGGAACTCCGGCTTCCGGGGAAGGAGGACCGGACTCAGGCTGCTGTGCCGCACCGTGCTGCCGATAACGCTGCTGGCATCCCTGCTCTCCGCCTCCCCGGTGTCGGCGGACGAGACACCACCCGCGCCGCCGACACCTCAGCTCACCGACCGCGGCCGGGTCCTGCAGGCCTGGAAGGACGGCGGAGCGAGCGTCAAGGCCGCCGCCGAGATCGCCCTGACCGGCACCGGCGACCAGGTCCGCCTCTTCCTCGGCACCCCGCAGAACCCCCAGGACGGCGAACTCGCCAAGGCCGAGGCCAAGGACAACCGCGCCGCCGCCCTGCAGATGGTCACCGTCGGCGGCCCCCGGCTGCGGGCGGCCGCCGAGGCCGCGCTCGCCGGTACCGACCAGCAGGTCGCCGCGTTCGTCACCACCGGCTGGAAGACGCCGCTGGAGCAGGACCAGCGCGTCATGGTGTCCCAGATCGCCGAGAGCGGTGGCCCCCACACGCGGGCCGAGGCCCTGGCAGTCCTGGACAAGCCCATCGCCGACGTCCAGACCTTCCTCGACCAGACCCGCTACTCGCTGGGCGACAGCGACGACCGGATCAAGGTCTCCCAGCTCGCCGAGAGCGGCGGGGACGCGACCAAGCAGGCCGCCCGGATCGCCCTGGAAGGCAGCGCGGAGGAGATTCGCGCCTTCCTGGAGACCGGCCAGAACATCGCCGCCGCCCGCGACCAGGAACACGCGAGCATCGACCAGCTCGTCCAGCAGGCCCAGACGGCCGGCGACGAGGCCGCGCGCAGGAAGGACGCCGCCAAGGAGGCCTCCGACCGGGCCGTCGAGGCGGCCCGGCTCGCCAGGCAGGCCACCGCCGACGCCACCGCCGAAACCCTCGCCGCGAAGAACGACGCCCAGCGCGCCACCGCGGCGGCCAACCGTGCCGCCGAGGCCACCCTGCGCGCCTCGGACGCCGCCCGTGCCTCGATCGCGGCCGCTCAGGCCGCGGTGCGGGCCGCCGCCGTCGCCTCCACCGCCGCCGCCCGTGCCGCCGCCGCGGCAGCCGGAGCGGCCCAGGCCACCACCCGCGCGCTCGCCGCCGCGGCGCAGGGCAAGGTCGACGAGGACGCCGCCGCCTCCGCCGCGCAGGCCGCCGTGCTGACCGGCTACATGGTCAAGGCCGCGGACAAGGCCTCCAGCGCGGCATTCGACACCGCGATCGCCGTGGACCGGGCCAACGCCGCCACCCTCGACGTCGACGCGACCGCCGACAATGCCGACCTGGCCGGCGGCTACGCCGACCAGGCCGGAGCGTCCTCCGCGAAGGCCCGTCAGGCCGCTGCCCAGGCACGCCGCAACTCCGGCGAGGCCTCCCGCTCGGCCAGGGCCGCCGCCGCGCTCGCCAGGGCCGCCGGGCAGTACGCCGCGGAGGCCCGAGACGCCGCCGCCTCGGCTGCCGACCGCGCCACCAAGGCCGCCGCCTCCGCCCGCAACGCCTCCGCCAACGCGGGCAACGCCACCAACGCCGCCCAGCAGTCCGCCGCCCACGCCGAAAGCGCCCGCCAGGCCGCCGCCGACGCCGGCGCCGCCGTGGACAAGGCCCGCCAGGTCCACCAGCAGGCCCAGGCCGCCGAGGCCGAGGAGCGCAACTCCCGCAAGGCCAACGGCATCGTCCAGGCCCAGAACATGAAGGCCGCCTACGACGCCAGCCAGCGCGAGGCCGACGACGCCAAGACCCAGGCCCTGCGCCTGGACCAGGAGTCCGTCCAGCTCGCCGCCCAGGCGGCGCAGCCCGGCACCGACCCCGCCACCCTCGCGGCCGCCGGCCGCAAGATGGCGCTCACCGCCCTCAAGGTCCGCGGCCCCTGGGCCAAGGCCGCAGCCGAGTACGCGCTCACCGGCAGCGACGAGGCCGTCGGCGACTACGTCCGCACCGGCTGGAATGCCTCCAGCGAGCAGGACGAACGCGCCACCGTCCTCAGCGTCGCCAACAGCAGCCAGTACGACGCGGTCCGCACTGCCGCCACCGCCGCCCTCGCCGGCGACGGCACCCAGATCCACGCTTTCCTGCAGACCGGCCGCTACACCGCCGCCCTCAGCGACTACCGCATCAAGGTCTCCCAGCTCATCGAGACCGGCAGCCCCCGCGTCCAGGCCGCCGCCAAGACCGCCCTGGAGACCAACACTCCCGACTCCCTCCTCACCTTCCTCAACCGCGACCAGTACACGACCAAGGCCAGCGACGACCGCGTCACCGCCTCACAGCTCATCGAGACCGGCGGCGACGAGGTCAAGATCGGCGCCCAGGTCGCCCTCGAAGGCCCCTACCCCGTCCTCGCCGACTTCCTGACCACCGGCCAGTACCAGGCCCAGCAGCAGGACCAGCTCACCGCGGCCCACACCGCCTCCATCGACAACGCCATCAACGGCGCCCAGCAGGTCGCCTCCCTCGCCCAGCAGAACGCCGCCCAGGCCGCCCAGGCCGCTGCCATCGCCGCAGGCGCCGCCAACGACGCCAACAACGCCGCCGCCCAGGCCAACGCCGCCGCCTCCCAAGCCGCCGGCTACGCCCAGCAGGGCAAGGCCGCAGCCGACCGCGCGAACGCGTTCGCGGGCAAGGCCGCCGAGTACGCGAGCACCGCCCGCGCCGCCCAGGCCCGGGCCGGCCAGGCAGCGGCATCCGCCCAGAGCTCGGCCGCCTACGCCCAGGGCAGCGCCGCAGCCGCACGCACCTCCGCCAACACCGCCTACGCCGCGGTCACCGCCGCCCGCCAGTCCGCCGAGAACGCGGGCTGGAGCGCCGACAAGTCCCGCGTCATCGCCGGCAAGGCCCAGGACGACGCGATCGCGCAGCAGCTGACGCAGCAGGCCATCGACCTGATACTGGCGCAGGCGGAAGAGGAATGGCTGAAGTCGACCATTCGGGCCGCCACCAAGCCGAGCGAGTCGAGCTGGTACGACACGTTCTCCTCGATCGGCCACGGCGTCCTCGACCTGGCGAGCTTCTTCCCGGTCGTCGGCACGCCCGCCGCCGCGATCAACTGCGCCTGGTACGGCGGCGAGTACTTCGCCGACTACGCCAGCGGCGAGGATGTCGGGCTCTCCTGCCTGAGCATCATCCCCTTCGCCCGCCTGTTCCGCGCCGGGGCCAAGTACGTCAAGGGCGGGGAAGACCTCATCAAGTGGGGCACCAAGCTCCAGGAGTCCAGCGGCGCCATCAGCAAGTGGGTCAGCAACCAGGTCGACAAGCTGCCCGCAGTCCGACGGCTTCTTGACGACGCTCCGTCCTGCCCCACCCGTCCCACCGGCCTCCCCAACAGCTTTCCTGCCGGCACCCGCGTCCTCATGGGCGACAAGACCACCCAGCCCATCGAACAGATACACAGCGGGGACACCGTCACCGCCACCGACCCCGTAACCGGAACCACCGGGCCGCGGACCGTCGACGACACGATCTACACCCCCGACGACACCAACTTCACCGAACTCACCGTCGCCACCACCGACGGCACGAAGTCCACCGTCACCTCCACCGACCACCACCCCTACTGGGTCCAGAACACGGGCCAGTGGACCGACGCCGCCGAGGTCCGCCCCGGGGACAGCCTGCGCACCGACACCGGCGCCACAGCCCAGGTCGCCTCCATCCGGCACTGGACCGGTCTCGAACCCGCCTACAACCTCACCGTCCACGACCTGCACACGTACTACGTACTTGCAGGCGACACCCCACTCCTCGTCCACAACTGGACCCCCTGCTTCACCCCTCAGGACATCTTCGATCGACTCCCCACGTGGGTCAAGGATGCGAAAATCGACCAGAAGACGTGGGGGCAGGCCTTCAGGATGGGCAGCGACGGGATTTTCATCCGAGAGCTCTTCGGGCCCAAGATGGTCAGCGGCAACCTTCCGGAAATGACGAAAGAAATCGAAAAATTTCTCCTTGGGAAATTCGGCATACCCAGCATGGTGCATACGCACGTTGAGACGATACTCGCATGGATGATCCGGAAATCCATTCAAGAGACGGGGGGGAATCCCGGAAACCTTGGGATCCATGTCGTGATCAACAATCTCAAGGGGATGTGCGGCAACGGCGCGCCGGCGTGGACCGTAAACTGCTTCAGGGCCGTTCAGGAGATTCTCCCGGTTGGTCAGACTCTCACTGTGTGGGTCAATGAAGGTGGTAAAATGCTTGGCATTCCCATCGAGGGCTTGGCGATACTGTAGAAGGCGGCGGAGTGATCCTGACCATCCACGTTGACGGCGAGAGCCACCACCCGAAGACTCGACAGGAAGAGGATCGCCTTATCGGCAGGGTGTTGGCGGATCTGAAGTATGGGGACAATGCCTGGTTCGCACTGGATTTTAATCGCACCGACGAGGAATCATTCCCTGATAGTGCACTCGTCGTGTCGGTGAACACATCGACTGGATTCGGTGGGGTCATCTGGCTCGCGAGTCGGAATTATCCCAGGAAAGGTGGAGTCTATGACTCTATCTGGGTATCCGATAATCCCGTGCCACCGGCAGTCGATCCGAATGTACTCTCAGATCCGCACACTCCTATTGTCATGGATCCAGCCAGCACCTTTCCCGTTGCTGAACTGCGAAAAGTCATTGAGGGATTCTGTCGGGATAAAACGGGGGAAAGGCCGGGCTGTATCAGCTGGGTCGTAGGGAATATCGGTGGCGAGCGCACGGAAAAGGAGCATGGCGCAGGCCTCGACGGCCAGGCCGCTGCCAGCGCGCAAGCCGTGCTGGACGCCCTGACGGCGTACGTCGAGTCCGGAGACCACTCCGCCAGCTAGAACCGCCCGTACCGCCGTGGCGAGGCTTCAGTCTGCTGATGCCTCGCCACGTGTACTTCATGGCCTTGGAATTCCTTGGCCCGGTTTCACCATGGCTCGCGGCCGCACCTCCCGCTGCCGTTGGCCAACGATCCGCTCGGACAACAGATCGGGCCGGTTATCGAACGGGCGAGCCAACCAACCTAAGTAGCGACAGGCCAGATGTTGTGGCACGTGCGCTCACCCGCGGCGGCGCGGCGTTGGGCTGCGACCCCGACGGCGTCTACTGGACAGTCCGTCCGGCTACGCGTCGACGCCCCCCAAGCGGAGGTCGTGTCCCGGACGCGCGAGCACGTCGAGGACTTCGTTCGATACACGGCGGACCCGGATCCACGGTTACGGCAGGCCGTCATCCCGGCTCTGGGGATATTCCTCGATGACGGCTACCGGGTGATCGCGCTGTCGCCCGTGCTGCTGGCGGTCGCGAGCGGCTGCTCGCCGTGATCGGCATGGCTCACCTCCCTGGCCACGGACCAAGCGCTCGATGCCGACGTCCGGCTCGCCGCCCTGGACCACCGGGCCGCTTGCGCGCCGGAGTCGATCGACGCCGGCCTCGTCCCGACGGCGACCGCCCTACTCCAGCGGCCCGCCCCCGTATCGGAGCCCAAGCCCGGGCCCGAAGGGCGACGCCCGGCCGGCGGACCGTGGGCACCCCGCCGCCGCGGCCGAAACCCTCGGCAAGCTCTCCGCCGCCATCGCCGCACCCGCACGCGCAGCCCCTCGTCGCGCTCGTCGCGCTCGTCGCGCTCGTCGCGCTCGTCGAAGCGCACCGCACTACCACGGCCCTGACGTCTGGGCTGCACCGCACCTGCTGCTGCGCCGGGCCCGCCAGCAGGCGGTCACGACGCTGGCCGGCCTCGGCGACGAGCGGGCCCTACCCGGGCCTGCTGACGGCGCTCGACACTGGCACCGACGACTGGCTCGCCGTGCGGGCCGCCAGCTACCTGCCGCAGGCCGCCGGGGAGTTGGTGCCGAGGCTGACCCGGCGCCTGCCGACGCCGAATTCTCCTGGCCCTGGGGATCCGCCACCGCGCTGATGGCCTCCCTCAACCGGCTCGCCGACCCGGCAGGCGTACCCACGCTCACCACGGCCCTGACCACCGCCGTCGAGCAGCAGCAGTGGCGCACCGCCGCCGTGGCCCTCCACACACTGGCCTCTATCGGCAGCGTCGCCGCACCTGCGCTGGAGACGGTCCGGCCGCTCGCCGGCGCAGAGGACCCGGACCTGCGCCTCGCAGCTGCGAAGGCCCTGTGGGACATCGAGGGCGATCCCGCCGATGCCGTGCCGCGGCTGACCACCCTGCTCGGCACCGATAGGCCAGCCCGCAGGCCTGGACCGATCTGGAAGCGGAGATCGGCACCGGCCTCCCCGAGGACTACAAGGAGGTCCTCGACGCCTACCTGCCGATGCAGATCAAGGGGCACCGGTACCTCTCGTACCCGGCCACCGAGCGCTGGAACCCCAGGAAGGAGATCCGCGAGACCTCCCGAGTCTGGGCCGACCCTTGACTGGGACCGGGAGCACTGGCTGGAACCGGAAAAGAACATCCGCGCCGCCCTCTGCCTGCAGGAGGTCAGGCTCGGGACGAAGGATGGCCTGATCCCCGTCACCGGCACCGACCGCGGCGAATACGTCATCCTGGCGCCACTGCCCGATGGCACAGGGCAGCGGATCTGTGAGGTGGAGCACGACGGATCCTGGTACAAGTACCGGATGGGCTTCGCCGAATGGCTCTACCGCTACCTGGCCGGCGAGGATATGGTCGGCCCGAACAGCTCCGCCTTCTGCCCCGGCCCGGTGTTGCTCGAACTGCTCCCGATCTCACCCGATAGCCGCCCCACGCGGATGTACGGTCCGAAGCGCGGCATGTGACCAACGCCGTGGCCATAAAGGGTGCCCCTCGCTCGCCCTGGTTCAGCGCAACGACGCTTGCGACGACCGCCGTTCCGGCGAACACCCCGGCACGGTCATGGCAGCATCTGTTCCGGGAGCCCGAATTTCGTCCTGGCATGTGGTCACCCCGGCAGATCGACCCGTGTCCGGACCCGCACGACCCGGTCATCGATCGTCAGCACGTCGCCGCGGAGCCGAAACCGGGCGGCCGCAGATCCACCCTGGCTGCCGCGAGGAGACAACGCTGGAGCGGCCGGCGCGGGGTCTTGATCGTCGGACCGTCAGCGGCAGATCCAGAAGCCGTCCCGGACCGCCTGGGTCGAGCATCCCGGAGGGGCGGCGACGCCGCGGCGGGCTATTGCTGGTGGTATCACGTACGCCGATCTTGACCTGTCCACTTACAACCGGACGGGCGTTGGCGGGGGGACGGCCGAGGTTCCGGCCGGCAGGCCGGCCGGGCCTGACCAGTTCGTCCTGGGGACGCTCTGCTGCATCGCTCCAGGGGACGCCACCGCCGCGGATGTGGGGAGCGCGGCCGGTAGTGGGGGGAACTGCGTGATGTCGTGGCGGTTCCCACCGTTCGGCGTGACGGCGGGAGCCGGTGGTGAACCGGCCGGGGGTGGTGCGCCGTATCCCTCGGCGAGGACCTCCCCGTGGGCGGTGGCGGAACCCGGGGCGGGTGCCGGTTGCCGTCCGTGGTGTGCGCCTCGCGTCGGATTCCTCGCGGCCGTCCCCCGGTTCCGTCCCAGTTCAGGAGCGCCCCCGTCATGCCCAAGCACCGGCTCAGCCGTCGTCGTCGGATCGCCGCAGCCGCCACCGCGATCGCGGCCGGTGGCGTCCTGATCGTCGCGCAGAACGGCGCCCCGGCCGCCACCGTCGATCCGATCGGCCTCAACGCCGCCTACGAGTACCTGGGTTGGGGTGATGCTCAGGACCCGGTCGACGTGATGAAGGCGACCGGGCTCAAGCAGTTCACCCTCGCCTTCCTGCTCGCCGGCGAGGGCTGCGATCCGAAGTGGGACGGGCAGCGCCCGCTGAGCGGCGGCCAGGACGAGGCGAAGATCAGGGCGATCCGCGCGGCGGGCGGCGACGTCGTGGCCTCCTTCGGCGGCTGGGACGGCGCCAAGCTCGGCGAGAAGTGTGCGGGCTCCGCCCAACTCGCCGCCGCCTACCAGAAGGTGATCGACGCCTACCAGCTCAAGGCGATCGACATCGACATCGAGGACACCGAGCTGAGCCACGCCGACGCCCGCCAGCGGGTGGTGGACGCGCTCGGCGCGGTCAAGGCGAAGAACCCCGGCCTGCGGGTCTTCGTCACCTTCAGCGCCGAATTGAACGGCCCTGACGCCTCCGGCGCCGACCTGATCGCGCGGGCCGCCAAGGCCGGTGTGCAGGTGGACGGTTGGGTGGTCATGCCGTTCGACTTCGACAACCACCTGGGCACGATGGTCGACGCGACCGTCTCCGCTGTCACCGGGCTCCAGCAGACCCTCGTCCGCGCGTACGGCTACGACCAGGACACCGCGTGGCGGCACTCCGGCCTGTCGTCCATCAACGGGCACTCCGACAGCCCGGACGAGGTCGTCAGCCCGGCGGACTTCCGTGCCATGCGGGACTTCGCCGCCTCCCACCACCTCGCCCGCTTCACCTACTGGGCCGTCAACCGGGACCGGCCCTGCGCCGGCGCGTTCACCAAGGACGCCGCCTCGGTCTGCGGCGGGATCCAGCAGGAGCCGTACGAGTTCACGAAGATCGTGGCCGGCTACCACGCCGATTCGGCGCCGTCCGAGCCGACCGGCGGCGGCTCGCACTGCCCCGGCTCGAAGCCCTCGACCGGGCTCACCGCCTCCGCCGAGCTGGCGGACGATGGTGAGTCGCCGGTGCCCGGTGTGAGCCCGATGCCGGGGACCCGCCTGACGGCTCGCCGCGCAGAGACGGCCAAACCGACGGAGGGCGGCGGCGAGGCGGGAACGAAGGAGGCCCGGCGCGCCGCGGCGACCGCCTCCGCCGAGCCGACGGACGACGGCGACCCGTCCGGCAGCCCGACGGCCGACCAGCCGAAGCACGGGACGTCCAGGCCCACCAGCTCGGCCGCGTCCCCGTCGAAGCAGCACGCCTCGCCGACGGCAGCGCCCACCGCGGACTGCACCCCGGAGGCGGGTCCGGTGACCGGTCCGACGGCCGGCCCGACTGCCCAGCCGACGACGACGGCCACGCCGAGCGCCCCGTCAACCGCCCCCGCAACGGGCTCCACCCTGCCGTCCGCAGATCCGACGCGCGGTCAGTCGATTCCCACCGGTACTACCACTGCCGCCACCACCACGACCGTCGCCGCCGCCCCGGCGGCCACAGCCGAGGGAGACACCCGCAACGGCCAGCCCCTGGCGTCCACCGGCGGAGGTGACGCGACGAGCATGCTCGTCGAGGGCGCGGGAGCCCTGCTGGTGCTCGGCGGAGGCTTCGGCATGATCGGTACGCGCCGCCGCAGGGAGGCCGAGCAGGCCCGGTAGAAGCCCGCGGCCCCGAGCGGTCGGCCGCACCGGCACACCCGGACGGTCGGCAGCATTCGTGCGCCCCTGCGGCTCACCCCGTCAGCGGGGATCGGCCGGCCAGCCGAGGGCACGGAAGACGGCGACGGGGTCGAGGTAGTCGCGCCAGTGCGTCACCTGGCGGTCCTTGACGGTGATCACCGAGACGAAGTGGTTGTCGTAAAGGCGCCCGGTGCGCACGGCGCGTCCGTGCACGGCGTACTCCAGGACGACCACGGAGCCGTCCGGGTCCCGGTGGACGGCCAGCTCGTCCGCGCCGGTCAGGACCATCGCGTCGCCGTAGCCGCGGTACAGGTCGGCGACCGCCCGGCGGCCCTGGACGCGGCGCGGGTAGCCCGGGACGGAGACCACGTACTCGACGACGACGTCCTCGGCCAGGAGGTCGAAGAAGTGATCGCCGTCGACCAGGCCCGCGAGGCCTTCCCGGACGATCCGGAAGAACGGGTCCAGCGCCGCGAAGTCCTCAAGGTTGTCGATGGACATGGTCACGCACCTGCCCGTGCGGCCCAGGCGCGGGCGTTGCGCCGCGCGAACTCCCGGAAGGAGGTCGGCTTACGGCCGGTGACCTGCTCGACGTCCTCGTTGGGCGTGGACCCGTTGCCGGCGATGATGCTGTCGGTCAGCCAGCGGAGCATCACGGCGTAGTCGGCGGGGACGACTCCGGCGGCGACGGCGCCGCCGATCCAGGCCTCGGGGTCGAGGTCGTGGTGTGTGACGGGCTGTCCGGTCACGGCGGTGATGATGTCGGCGACTTCGCCGACCGTGAGGGCCTGCGGTCCGGTGGGCGCGTACCGGGCGCCGGCGTGGACCTCGGGGGCGAGCAGCGTCTCGGCCGCGACGGCGGCGATGTCGGCCGCGTCGACGAAGGCCTCGGTGCCGCTGCCGGTGGGGACCGTGATCGCCCTGTCGGCGACGGGCAGATGGGCGTCGGTGAAGTTCTGCATCACCCAGGCGGGGCGCAGGATGGCGTGGGTGATGCCCGTGCGGGCGGCGAGGTCGGTTTCGACGGCCTTGATGTCGATCTGCGGTGGGGCGTCGTCGGCGCCGTAGGTGCTCAGGTAGGTGACGTGGCGCACGCCGGCGGCTTCGGCGAGGTCGAGGAAGGCCGCGACCTGGTAGGCGTACGTCGCCCGCAGGACGGGCGTGACGAGGTAGAGGCTGTCGACGCCGCGCAGGGCGTCGGCGTGGGTGGCCGGGCGGTCCCAGTCGAACAGGACGTCGGCGCCGTGGCGGGCGGCGGTGCGGGCGTCCCGCCCCCGATCGGCGAGCCGCTTCGCGAGGAGCGAGCCGGTGCGGCCGGTTCCGCCGAGAACGAGCGTGGTGTGCGGTGATCCAGTCATGGATTCATCGTGGGCGTGGGGTGGTGAGCGGATCAATGTGTGAATCGCTCGTTCTTTTACGTCAAACGCTCCGATCGTTGCCCTCGGTGGTCGCTCTGCCGATACTGATCGGGTGGACCTACTGCGTGATCACCTTGCGCGGGCACGCGCCGGCGGGGCGGTCTTCGCCCGGACGGTCGCCGAGCCCCCGTGGGGGCTGCGGTTGGCCGGCACGATCCAGCTGTCCGTGCACACCGTCGTCCGCGGTCGGGGATGGCTGTGGTTCGACGCCCACGACCCGGCGCGCGCGGTGGAACTCGTGCCCGGCGAGGTGACGCTCGTACGCGGCGGCACGGACCACTACATCGGCCACGAACCCGGCACCGACTGCCTCGAACCGGACGAGTTCCGGGCACGGCACGCCCACGACGGGGAGGCGGACACGCCCGGGTCGACCGTGTTCCTCTGCGGCGCCTACCGGTTCTCCGGTGACATCGGCAACGGGCTGCTGGAGGCACTTCCCCGGGTCCTGACGCTGCAAGCGGCCGTCGGCGATCCGCTGCGGGACGTGATCGCCCTGCTCTCCCACGAACTGGCCGGCTCCGAACCGGGGCAGGCCACCGTGCTCGACCGGCTCCTCGACGTCCTCCTGGTGCTCGCCATCCGCAGCGACTTCCGCCGTAGCCCGACCGCGCCCCGCTGGTACCGGGCCTCCACCGACCCCCGCCTGAGCGCCGCCCTCCAGGCCATGCACGAGGACGCCGCCCACCCCTGGTCCGTCCCCGAACTCGCCGCGATCAGCGGCCTGTCCCGGGCCGCCTTCGCCCGCACCTTCCACGACGCGCTGGGCCAGACCCCCATGCAGTACCTGACCGACTGGCGTATGGCCCTGGCACGCGACCACCTGCGCACGGGCGAACTCGGCCTGGCGAGCATCGCCCGCAACGTCGGCTACGGCTCGCCCTACGCCTTCGCAGCCGCCTTCCGCCGCCACCACGGCGAACCACCCGGCGCCTGGCGACAACGGGAGACGACGCGCGACAGGGAACTCCAGCCGAGCGGCGCCCACATCCACTGAGCCGGTCGTTCGACGTGCTCGGCGCCCCCTGCTCCGGGGGCTCGATTACCCAGGTTGGAGCCTGCGAAGGTCGAGCTGCATGCAGGCCACCCGCTGGGCCCCGCGACTCGGGCTCAACCATCGAGGAGTCGGCTCCGCCACGAGCCCTCCACGCCCCAGGGGCTGTCGGACATCAAGAGCTCGGGGCGCAGCACGGTCCGGCGATCGAATTCGGCGTCAAGACGTGCGACCAGTCGACCGAGATCGACTCTGGCGCCCACGGGAAGCCACACCAGCACCGCTTGCAGGAGGTCGCGCGCGAGTATCGGGTTGCACTCGTCACAGCCCGTCTCGGGCTCTGGCAGGACACGTCCGGACTGGCTCAGATACCGCCGGCATTCAGCGAGAGCACCGGCCACAGCGCCGGTCCACAACCGGTCGTGCTCCAACCGTCGGATGGCGGCACGGGTCAGCCCGGACACGCCGCGGATGCGAACCGGCGCACCTCGTCCGGGCTGCCACTGCGAAGCGCGCAGCCCCTTCGGCCGCCTACGCGGCATTGCTCCTTCGGATCAGCACGGCGACATCCTTGCATGCGCGGTCCGCGACGCCCAGGGCAGGGCCTGAGGTGCTCTCGCTTCGCCGAAAGTAGATCACCGGCGTCCAGCAGCTCCAGACCCTCCAGCTTTCACCTGCCATCCACAGCCGAGCCCCCGCCGCGTCACCAACTGCCGGGCGGAGAATCTCGGTTGCCGACGCCGATCACGCAGTGGTCTGATGCCGCGGTGGCAGGTACGAGCATCACCCTGTGTCTCCCGGCGGAGGCGGCCGAGCGGGTCGAGGAGGCAGTCGCCGAGGCGATGGAGCCCTTCTACCTCGATGCCCCGGGCCGGGAGGAGAACCGCATCTGGGACTCCTGGCGGATCGTCGGCCGCGCGTTCAACGTGCTGCCCGGCCATGAGACGGATCCTCGGCTGGTCGCTCCTCACCCCAGCCGCTGGGGAGGTTACGTCGAGTCGCCGGTCAACGATGCGGGCTGGTGCGCCGGCGGGCCGCGCGAGTTGCTGGACTTCGGGGCCTCCACCGAGGAGGCCCGGCAACTGGCGGACGCGGTCTGGCTGCACTGGCACCGGTCGGCGGCCGAGTTGCCCGCCGCCCAGCCCTATGACGTGTACTACGGCCGCCATGTGACCGAGGGCTGCGCCTACTCCCGCGAACGGGCCGCGGCGGACTACTGGTCCCAGCCCCTGCTGCGAGCCTTCGAAGAGCACCGGGCCGGGCTCTCCACCGCGCGGTACTCCTCGAACTTCCTCTTCCTCCCCGACCCGGTCGTCCAGGTCGGACAGAAACCCCGGGAGCGGTTCGTCGAAGGGCGGGCGGCCGGGGCCCTGCCCCGACGCAACGTGCTCTCCCTGGGCGGCTGGTGGTACGAGGACGGCGGACCGGTCGCGCACGGTGCCTGCCGCCACCGGGATGACTGTCCGCACCGGCCCGAGCTGCCGGACGGTCAGCAGCACGTCGACCGCTACCTCGTCGACCTCCCGGGCGACACCCTCCTGGTCGGCCTGCACTGCCACGTGTGAGTCATCGTGTCGGATCGCCGCGAATGCACGGGGCCTGCTGCGGCAAGGGTGCTGTCGACATCGCCGCGTCCCGCCCCGGCTTACGGGCGGTCTCGGCCGGCAGGACGGTGCCCTACTGCGAAACCATCAGCCCTGGCAGGTCACCCGGAGCGCGGCCGCCGCGAGGTGGGCGTGGGTGGGCTGGCCGGAGCCCGTCCAGTCCTGGCCGCGGTTGTGGAGGCGGACGACCAGCGGGCCGCCCTGGGGGCGGAAGGTGCCCGCGTCCACCCAACTGCCGTGCCGGCCGACCTGGTCGACGGTGAACGAGCCGAGGTCGGCGCCGGACGCGCCGGCCACCGTGTAGTACGCGGGGGCACCGCCGACCTGCTGGACCGACGTCGAGTCCGGCACGTACACGGAGACGGCGCAGCCGGCCGCGCTCGCGCCGACGTCGAAGGTCCACAGCGCGTACGTGCTGTTGTCGTCCTTCGCGCGGTCGCCGGACATCGGCACCGCGTCGTACTGCCCGTTGCAGGAGTCGCCGGTATAGCCGCCACTGTTGACGGTCACCCAGCCGTCCGTGCCCTGGTGGAACGCACCGACCTCCTGGTAGCGCGCGCCCGGGCCGGAGCAGCCGGGCCCGGCGACGGCCCGGAAGCCGGCGGGCTGCGGCGCGGGCGGCACAGGCGACGCGGGTGGTGCGGGCGGTGCCGCCGAGGTGGGCGCCGCCGGGGCGGGCGTGGCTGTGGCGGCCGACGGCGTGGCGGCGGCGCTGGACCGGGCGGGCACGGCCGTCGGCGACGGCGGGTGCGTGTCGGTTGCGGACGGCGTGGCCGACGGGCTCTCCACCGTTGTGGCGGACGGGCTCGGTGACGGCGCCGGGTCCGGCGAGGCGGCCGGATCGGTGGGGGAGGACGTCGGCGGGTGCGCCCGGCCGTGTGTGCCGAAGGGCGAACTGCCGGTCGGTGCGGCGGCCGCGGCCGGGTCCCCGGCGGTGGCGCCGGGCTTGAGGAAGGGGACGGCGATCAGGAGGACGACGCCGGTGGCCATCGATGCCGCCATCGCCACCCGGCGCGCGTCCCAGCGCGAACGGTCGCCGAGGCGGCGCAGGTTCAGCGGCAGGCGCGCGGCGACGACGTCGACGGCCGTGCGAAGCCGCTCGGCGGCCGTGGGCCGGGGCGGGACTGGTTCCTCGGCGATCCAGGGGAGTTGCACGCCGGGGGGCTTCGGGCGGCCGGTCCCGTTCCCGCTCACCGGAGGCCCCCGTCGACGTCCGCAGCGGCCTCCAGGACCTGCCGGACCCCGGTGCGGGCCGGCCCTGACGGAACCCGGGCCGGGTCGTCGGCCGCGGCGGGTCCTGCCACCCCGACCGGCCTCGGCGGCGCGGGCACGGGCGGGGGCGGCGGGACGCACACAGCGAGGAGTCCCGTCACGACGAGCCCGAGGGCCGCCGCGCAGCAGACCAGAGCCGTTTGCCTCGGTGTCGCCGTAGTGGTCACGTTTCTCTCCCCGGATGACGGTGTCCGCCAGGTTGCACGGCCCGCCGGGCCCGATCTGTTCACGGCCGTTGGCCCCGGGCGATACCTGAAAGCGGCCGGGAGGATGCTCGGTGCCCTGGCAGGGGCCTCAGTCGCTCGGGGCGACCGGCTCGGGGTCGGCGTCGAGTGCGTCGAGCACTGCGTCGCCGTTCGCCCTCGCCCACTCGGTCAGCACGTGGATCGGATCGATCAGCGTCGCCCCGAGCGGGGTGAGCTCGTACTCGACGCGGGGTGGCACCTCGGCGTAGGCGTGGCGGCGGACGAGTCCGTGCGCTTCGAGCCGGCGGAGCGTCTGGGTGAGCACCTTGCGGGAGATGCCGCCGATCAGCTTGATGAGCTCGCCGTGGCGGACCGGGCCCTTGCTGAGGCCGTAGAGCACGACCACGGTCCACTTGTCGGCGATGAGCTCGACCGCCAGACGCGCCGGACAGTCGGAGAGAAAGGGATCGCCGGGACCGAAACCGCTCATGGCGCCAAAGGTACCTGCCGGTTCCTATCGGAAACCTAGCCTGGATTCCCTCCCCCCTACGAAGCCAGGAGAGTCATGCGAGCAATCACCCAGCAGACGCTCGGCGGTCCTGAGGTGCTCACCATCGTGGACGTGCCCGAGCCCCGCCCCCTCCCGAC
The DNA here is from genome assembly GCF_042887525.1 of Kitasatospora sp. NPDC057936. NCBI lineage: Bacteria > Bacillati > Actinomycetota > Actinomycetes > Kitasatosporales > Streptomycetaceae > Kitasatospora > Kitasatospora sp. NPDC057936. Next base: position 9,848 of record NZ_JBHVPD010000120.1, on the reverse strand, counting down.
CGAGGTTCTCGTCCGCGTCAAGGCGATCGGGCTGAACCCGCTGGAGGCGCGCCTGCGCGCCGGCGAGTTCCCGCTGCTCGGCCGGCCGCCGTTCGTCCTCGGCTGGGACATCAGCGGCGTGGTCGAGGAGGCGCCGCAGACGTGGCGGTTCAGGCCCGGCGACGAGGTGTTCGGGATGCCGTTGTTCCCACGGGCGGCGAGCGCGTACGCCGAGGTGGTGTCGGCGCCGGCGTTGCACCTGGCACGCAAGCCGGCGTCGCTCTCCCACGTCGAGGCGGCGGGGCTGCCGGTCGTCGGGCTGACGGCGTGGCAGGGCCTGGTCGACCTGGGCGGCGTGACGGAGGGGGACCGTGTCCTGGTCCACGGCGGCGGTGGCGGGGTCGGCCACGTCGCGGTCCAGATCGCGAAAGCGCTCGGCGCGCACGTGATCGCGACCGCCGGCGGGAGCAAGCGGACGTTCGTCGAGGGGTTGGGCGCCGACGAGGTGATCGACTACACGGCGGTCGACTTCACTCGGGCGGTCCGCGACATCGACGTCGTGTTCGACACGATCGGCGGCGACACCGTCGAGCGGTCGCTCGCAGTGCTCCGCCCGGGCGGTCACCTGGTGACGGCGGTCGCCGAGGACGATGCGGAGCTCGCCGCCAGGTACGAGGCGGCCGGCCTGCGCTTCAGCGGCATCGCAGTCGACCCCGATCCGGTCGCCCTGCGAGGTCTCGTCGAACTCGTCGAACAGGGCAGGCTCCGGGTGCACGTGCAGGAGACGTTCCCGTTCGAGCGCGTCGTCGACGCGCACCGGCTGCTGGACCGCGGTCACCTCCAGGGCAAGCTCGTGCTCACCGTCTGATCCCGTCGTCGGGCCTCGCGTGAGCGAGGCTCCCCTGATGAGTGGCTGGCGACCCCCGCGTGTCCCAGGTGAGCTTGGACAGATTGGCGCCAGGGCCCAGCCGGAAGGCCCACAGCCCCGCCCGGCCACCTCCCCGGGCTGGACGGGCACGCGGACCCGAGACCTCCCCGGGGAGCCCGAGGGGCAGACCCTACGACGGCCCGCACTGCGCCAGCTGCGCCCGCACCCGCTCCACCTGCTTGGTCATCCGCCCCTGCTCGGTGGCGAGTTCGAGCGCCCGCTCCCAGTGCAGGCGGGCCTCGGCCGTGCGCCCGCGGTCGTACAGCACCTGGCCCATGACATCGGCGAAGTCGAACTCCGCGTGGGCGTGGTTGCCCTGGGCCCGGCCGAGTTCCAGCGCCCGGTGGATCTGCGCCACCGCCTCGTCGGGGCGGCCGAGTTCGCGCAGCACCTGGGCGTGGGTCTTGGTCGAGATCACCAGGTACGGGTCCGCCTCCCGGCCCGCGAGCAGGGCCAGCGACTCCTCGATCGGGGCGAGGGCGTCGGCCGCCCGCCCGGCCAGCCGGAGGGCGTCGGCGAGGTTGTTGAGGGCCTGGGACAGCGACCGGTCGTCACCCGCGGCCCGGGCCTCGGCGACCGTCTCCGTGAATCCGTCCAGGACGTCCCCGGGCCCGCCGTGGTCGCTCATGAAGCTGGTCCGCATGCTGAGGTAGCGGTGCCGGAGCACCGGGCGGCTCTCCGGGTCCGCGACGGCCACCGCCCGCGCGGACTGCTCCAGGGCCTCCCGGCGCCGGCCCAGCCAGCCCAGTGACATGCTGTGGTTGGAGTACAGGTGCGGCCAAGCCCCGGCGGTGCCGGCGGCCTCGGCGGCGGTGAGCGCGAGCCGGGCGGCCTCCTCCCAGGCGCGGAACAGGCCCGCGTCGAGGTAGAGGTAGCCGGCGTTCTCGACCATCCGGCAGGCGTGTTCGTGCCGGCCCCACTGGCAGGCCAGCGCGATCAGGCCCCGGACGGCGGGCTCCTCGGCCCGGAACCACGCCAGCGCGTCCGCCGAGGTGCCGAACTCCGGTGTGCCGCCCGACGGTTGCCACTCCGGGCGGTGGTGCCGGGCGTCCGGCCGGGCCAGGACCAGGCCGGCCGCCGTCGCGGCGAGGTAGTGGTCGAACAGCCGCGCCAGCGCAGCGTCGCGGGTCGCGGGCGGCAACTCCTCGGCCGCCTGCCGTGCGTACAGCCGCACGAGGTCGTGACGCTCGAACCGGCCCGGCACCACCTCCACCACCAGGTGCGCCAGGTGCAGCAGCTCCAGCGCCCCGGCCGCCGCCCGCGGGCCGGTGCCGGCCAGCGCGGCCGCAGCCGTGATGTCGACCTGCTGCCCCGGGTGCACACCGAGCAGCCGGAACAGCTCCGCCGTCGGCGCGGGCAGCGTCCGGACCGTCAGCTCCAGCGCCGCCGCGACGCTCAACGCGCCCTGGGTGGCGAGCGCGGCCAGCCGGGAGCGCTCGTCCGCGAGCTCCCCGGCCAGCGTCCCGACCCGCCAGTGCGGCCGGGTCGCCAGCCGCGAACCCGCGATCCGCAGCGCCAACGGCAGGCCCTCGCACAGCTCGACCACCCGCTGCGCCGCCTCCCGCTCCGCCTCCAGCCGGGCCAGGCCCGCGACCCCGGCGAGGACGCCGAATCCGTCGTCGGCGTCCAGCGACGGGAGCGGAAGCGCGCGGGCGCCCTCGCCCACGACGAGTTCGGTGAGCCGGTGCCGGCTCGTCACCACGACGGCGCAGCCGGGCTCGCCCGGCAGCAGCGGGCGCACCTGTTCGGCGTCCCGGGCGTTCTCCAGGAGGATCAGCACCCGGCGGCCGGCCAGCAGACTCCGGTACGCGGCGCCGGCCTCCTCCTCGGTGGCGGGGATCGCGCCCTCGTCGGCGCCGAGAGCGCGCAGCAGCTCCGCGAGCGCCTCCTCCGGGCGCAGCGGCTCGGTCTCGTCGAAGCCGCGCAGGTTGACGGCGACGCGCCCGTCGGGGAAGGCGGCGGCGTGCCGGTGGGCCCAGCGCAGGACGAGCGCCGTCTTGCCGACGCCGGCCGGGCCGGTGACGAGCACCGGCGGGTGGGGTCCGCCGTCGCCCCCGAAGTGCTCGCTCAGCCGGGCGAGTTCGGCCTCGCGGCCGACGAACCGGCCGGGCTCGCGCGGCAACCGGACCGTAGCGAGGGTGGGGGCGCAGACCTCCGCGAGGAGGGACTGCACCTGCGCCAGCGCCTCGCGCAGCGCCGGGCCGGGGTCGATCCCGGCTTCCTCGGCGAGCCGGCGCCGGGCCTCCCCGTACACAGTGACGGCCTCGGCGGACCGTCCCTCCTGGTGGAGGCAGAGCACGGCGAGGCGGATGAGCGACTCGCGCAGCGGGTGCCCGGTCAGGGCGGCGGTCAGCTCGGCCGTCACCGACCGTCCCCGGCCGGCCCGCAGCGACCGCTCGGCGAGCCCCTCCAGCGCCTCGACCCGCAGCGTCTCCAGCCGTCCGGCGGCGAGCCCACGGACCGCCTCCGAGCCGCAGTCGGCCAGGGCGGGCCCGCGCCAGAGCGCGAGCGCCTCGCGCAGCAGTGGCACGGCCGCCGCGTCACCGGCGGCGTCAGGGGCGTGCGCGCGGGCCTCGTCGAGGAGCCGGGCGAGCCGGTGGGCGTCGATCAGGTCAGGGTCGGCGTGCAGGACGTAGCCGGGAGCGCGGGTGTCGAGCCGGAGGCCGTCGGGGAGGAGCGTGCGCAGCCGGGCGATGTGCCCCTGGAGGGCGGCTCGCGCGGTGGACGGCGGGTCGTGGTCCCACGCGAGGTCGAGCAGCCGCTCGACCGGAACGACCCGGTTCGCCTCCAGGGCGAGCGCCGTCAGCACGGCCCGCCGCCGGCCCCCGCCGACATGGACGGGCTCGCCCTCGGCGGTCCGCAGTTCCACGGGCCCCAGCAGGAGAATGCGCACGCCACACCTGTGCTCTCAGTCCGTCCTCGGCCCCCGGCCTGCACCTTACTCATCGCTCCGGAACGGAACGAAGCAGGGAGCCGTGGCAGCCGTTCCCAGGGAATGCGGACGCCACGAGTGGCGCGGCGCTCCGTCAGGACCGGGGCGAACGCCCGGGCCGTGGCGTCGCGCAGTTCGGCGTAGGCACTCGCGAGAGGGCGTCCACGGTGGCCGGGGCGGCCCAGGGGTGAGAGATCTTGAGCCTGGCTGCCACCCGTCGCACCGCCTCCTTGTCCTCGGGCGAGGACCAGGTCACGGCCGCCCCGTCCGCTCGGGCGGGCCGAGTGCGTCGTCGGAGGGCCAGGGTCGGCCGTGGGGTTCGGGGGCCGTGTCACCAGCGTCGTGGCGTGGGCGCTTCGGTGCGCGCAGCGGTGTCGGGGAGGTGAGGGTCACGACGGCGAACTCGCCCGTGGCCCCTGACGCTTCGTGGCAGTCCAGTTCGAGCAGGCCCGCGTCGGCCAGGTCCTGGAGGGCCGTGCGCAGGAGGCCGGGTTCGACGCGCAGGGCCACGGCCGCGGCCGTCACCGGGAACGTCGCCGTCCGGGCGAGGTGCTGCCGCGGATCGGCGATGAGGTCGACCAGCAGACCTGCCACGATTCGCCCGTTCGGGAGCTCCCTGGCCCGCCGTGCCCAGTCGGCCGCCCAGTCCTCAACCGCCACCGTCTGCACCGGCTCACGTCCCTTCGGATCCGTCCGACACCCGGCCCCCGGTATCCGGCATTCTCCGGCCGCCCGGAGCGGATCGCCCGCCGGTACCGGGCCGCGTGCGCGTCTCGCCCGATTTTTGACCGAGAAGAAGGACTTGAGTGGCCCGTACATGACACTAACGGCTGTGCCGCTTGCCGGGCTGGTGCCTCAGCCGTCGCCCCTGACCGCGGTGAGGCACTGGTCGTAGAGGTCGGTCAGGTCGAGCCGGCCTTCGTGCTCGGCCCAGAGCTCGCTCGCCGTGTCGACGCAGGCGAAGACCGTCGCGACGATCGCCTTGGCGCGCGGGTCGGGCCCCTGGCCGGGGGCGGTGCCCAGTCGCGCCTGGACGACCGGGACGAGCTGGGTCTGCCAGTTCAGCCGCTTCTCGATGTAACGGGCGCGCAGGGACGGGGTGTTGAAGATCAGACGGGACAGTTCGAGCACTCGCTCGGGGGTGTGGTTGGCGGTGAGGACGGTCTCGAACCCGGCTCGCAGGGCGTCCCAGGCGGACACGGTGGCGGGCTGTTGCTCGACGGTCCGCTTCAGGAGCTCGCCGAGCGCGTCCTGGTCGCCGCAGACCAGGTCCTCCTTGGTGCCGAAGTAGCGGAACAGGGAGCGCTGCGAGACGCCCGCCTCGCGGGCGATCTGCGCGATCGTCGTCTGCTCGTAGCCCTGTTCGGCGAACAGCCGGACCGCCGTGTCGAGGATCTCCTGGACGGCGGCCTGCCGCGATCGGTCCCACAAGGTCGTCATGGGAACCCAGACTACCCCGCCTCTGGACAGTAGCTGCCTTTCTGGCATTAACTGCCAGCCAGGCAGTTACTGCACGCAAGGGAGTTGTCATGACAGCCGTCGACTACCACGGCCAGACCACGCTGATCACCGGCGCCAGCGCCGGTCTCGGTGCCGAGTTCGCCCGCCAGCTCGCCGCCCGCGGCTCCGACCTGGTGCTGGTCGCCCGCCGCAGGGACCGCCTGGAGGCCCTGGCCGGCGAACTGCGCGACCGCCACCGCGTCCGGGTCCACGTCCTGGCGGTGGACCTGGCCGAGGCAGACCCCGGGCAGAGGCTGGTACGGCAGGTGGACCAACTCGGCCTGCACGTCACCAGCGTGATCAACAACGCCGGATTCGGCACCTTCGGCCTCTTCCACGAGGCCGACCCGGCCCGAATGCGGCAGGAAATCGCCGTCGACGTGACCGCGGTGGCCGACATCAGCCGCGCCTTCATCGAACGGTTGCGGACGGCGGGCCGAGGAGTCCTGGTCAATGTGGCGAGCATGGCCGCCTACCAGCCCAACCCGCGGATGGCGCTCTACGGCGCGACCAAGGCGTTCGTGCTGAGCCTCACGGAGGCGCTCTGGGAGGAGTCGCGCGGCACCGGGCTGCGGGTGCTGGCGCTGTCCCCGGGCGCGACCCGCACCGAGTTCTTCGAGGTCGTCGGCACCGACCGGGCCGCCGGCGGCACGAGGCTCGCCGCACCCGTCGACGTGGTCCGCGCCGCCCTGGCCGCCCTGGACCGGCGGAACCCGCCGCCGAGCGTCATCGCCGGGCGCATGAACCGCGTCATGGCCTCCCTCGCCCGGCTGGCTCCCCGGCGGCAGGTCATCAGGGCCGTCGGCCGCATGACGGCCGCAGGGGCGTAGCGCGGAGGCGCGACGAGGCGCGCGGAGTCCGTCGTCGAGGAGCGACCTGGCGGCGGACCGGGTGGCGGGCCCATCGTCGGGCCCGTCCCCATGGGTGGGATCCCGGAGGACATCCGGCTGAAGCCGCGCGACCGTCGGACCAGCCAGGGGCTCCGGCCTGGTCCGCGGTCGGGGTCGGCGGGATTTGCTGAACCGGCAACAATGCTGGCTGCGGTCGCGGCACGGACGACAGGATCGGTTCGGACTGCGGCGCCGGTTCGGTGCCCGCGGATCGACGACCTCGGAGGATTCATGCCGCGACAGGCGCCGGAACTCACACACCGTCTGGTCTCCGCTCCGGCGGGCCGGATCCACCTGGTGGAACAGGGTGACGGGCCGCTGGTGCTCCTCGTGCACGGCTTCCCGGAATCCTGGTACTCCTGGCGCCACCAACTGCCGGCCTTGGCCGCCGCCGGATACCGGGCGGTCGCGATCGACGTCCGAGGGTACGGTCGCTCCTCCAGGCCCCAGGTTTCGACCGCGTACCGGATGCTCGACCTGGTCGAGGACAACGCGGCGGTGGTGCAGGCCTTGGGTGAGCGGTCCGCGGTGATCGTCGGGCACGACTGGGGCGCCACCATCGCGGCGAACTCGGCCCTGGTGCGGCCGGACCTCTTCCGGGCGGTGGGGCTGCTCAGCGTGCCCTACGTCCCGCGCGGCGGCCCTCGGCCGAGTGAGGTCTTCGGGCGGCTGGGCGGGGACGAGGAGTTCTACGTCTCCTACTTCCAGGAGCCGGGCCGGGCCGAGGCCGAGATCGAGCCCGACGTGCGCGCCTGGCTCGCCGGGTTCTACGCGGTACTGTCCGCCGACACCATGCCCGCGCCCCACGCGCCGGACCCGCACTTCGTCGCGAAGGACGGGACGCTGCGCGACCGATTCCCGACGGGCCGGCTGCCTGCGTGGCTCGACGAGGCCGATCTCGACGTCTACGCAGGGGAGTTCGAGCGGACCGGCCTGACCGGCGCACTGAACCGCTACCGGAACATGGACCGGGACTGGGAGGACCTGGCCGCCTTCGACGGCGCCCCGATCACCCAGCCGTCCCTGTTCGTCGGCGGCGGCCTGGACGCCTCCACCACGTGGCTGGCCGATGCGATCGAGGCGTTCCCCGCCACCCTGCCCGGCCTGGTCGCCTCACACGTGCTCGCCGGCTGCGGCCATTGGATCCAGCAGGAACGACCCGCCGAGATCAACCGAATCCTGACCGCCTGGCTCGCCGCCCTGCCTGACAGCGTCGCCCAGGGGATGATCCACTAGCGAGTGCCGAGAGGGGCCCGGCCCTGGTTGGTCTTCAATCTCGAAGACCGCGGCCGGGAGGCGGCAGCCGGGACTCTCTGGAATCCTGGCCGGGAAGCGCGGGCCGGGCACACAGCGAGGAGCCGCAATGTCCGGAGAGTTCGAGGACGCGGTTGAGCGGTCCTGACCCTGCTGCGGTCCGGGGCCGGTTTCCGGACCTGCCCATGCCCCAGCCGTTCGGCCTGACGGCGAGGCGTCCGCTCACCGGCGCCTCGCCGCCGTGAACGGCGCGGTCGCACCACAGGCCGCACTGCCGTTCCACCACCTGAGGAGTCCGTGATGGACCTGCGTCTCTCGGGCAAGGTCGCCGTCGTCACCGGTGCCAGCAAGGGAATCGGCCTCGCCGTGACGCAGGCACTCGCCGCCGAGGGCGTGAACGTGGTCGCGGTGGCGCGCGGCATCACCGGTCCGTTGACGGACCTCGCCCCGCGGGTGCATCCGGTCTCCGCCGATCTCACCACTGCGGACGGCCCCGCGTCCGTGGTCGAAGAAGCGGTCTCCCGGTTCGGGGGACTGGACATCCTCGTCAACAACGTCGGCGCCGTACACCCCCGCCTGGCCGGGTTCGCGTCCGTCACCGACGACGACTGGACCCAGGCGCTGACGGTCAACTTCCTCGCCGCCGTCCGCACCACCCGAGCCGCCCTGCCCCACCTGATCGACCGGGGCAACGCCTCGATCGTGACGGTGAGTTCGATCAATGCGTTCCTGCCCGATCCGATGGTCATCGACTACTGCGCGGCCAAGGCGGCGCTCACCAACTTCTGCAAGGCCCTCTCCAAGGAGGTCGGTCCGCGCGGGGTGCGCGTCAACACGGTCAGCCCCGGGCCGGTGTCCACGTCGTTGTGGCTCGGCGACGACGGCGTCGCGGCGACGGTCGCGAAAGCGTCCGGTGGAAGCCCGGAGGACATCGCCCGGAGTGCCGCCGCGCAATCCGCGACCGGCCGCTTCACGGCCCCCGCCGTGGCCCTGCTCGGGGAGCAGACCCACTACACCGGAGCCGCCCGAAGCGCCCCCTACCGCTGGTTCACCGATCCGACCGCCCGCGAGCGCTACCTCCCCGACGACCACGAGCTCAACAGCCGAGTGAACGTCGCACTCCTGCGGGCCGCGGCCACCCGGGAGGGACCCCGGTCGCCCGCCGCCCGCCTCGTGGCGAGCCTGGTGCGCGAGAGCGGGGAGTTCGCGGCACTGTGGGACCGCCAGGAGGTCGGCCTGAGGTGGAGCGACGCCAAACGCTTCGTCCACCCGAGTGTCGGGCGCCTCGACCTGTACTGCCAGACCCTTCAGGACCCGGACCAGTCCCAGTCCCTGCTCGTCTTCACCGCGACACCCGGCAGCGACAGCCACGAAAAACTGGCGCTGCTCAACGTCCTCGGCACCGACAGCTTCCCGGCCGGCTGAACAAGGCCACCTTCACGCGCGGGCCCACGGCAGCTTGCTCGACCGCTCCCCGGCTACGTGCTGGTCTACTACGCGGTCCGCGAGGTGAAGGAGATTTTCTCCAGCGAGCACTGAGCGGCACCGTCGCCATCGTTTGCTCAAGCCCTGTGCGTCAAGATTAGGCAAAGGTGGTCGGCGCGCAGCTCCACAGGGTCTACGCTTTACGAGGTTTGAACAGGCACCTCGTTCGGTGAGGCGTCTTCACGGACACAGGCCACTGACCCGACGACGTCGAGAGACGCCCAGGTTCAGGACAGATCTTCCCGACCTAAGGGTTGATCCCAAGTGGCTTCCCCCGCAAGGGGGATCACGCCGTGAAGTGCCAAAGCTCTGACGAGTTGGGGTGTACCGGTCGCCTTCGCGCGCCGGGACGCTCCTTGCCGTGTCGATGCGGCGCACAGTCGGTGCGCCCCCGGCCGGGAGGAGGCGAGAAACATGGACTGTAGTAGTCCGGGCCACAGTTGCCCCTACCCCCGCATGCTCTCGTACACCTCCGGCACGCGGTAACAACCTTCCCTGCGCGTCTTCCTGACGCACCATCAGTCCCGCACGGCCTCATGTCGTCGCGGCGCGCTGTGGTGCACCTGCTCGCAGGGGAATCGCTGCTGCGTGCCTCCTGAAGGCCCCCTCAAGGTAGGGGGCGGGGAGGACTCACCATGGCAAACGTCATGCTCGACCCGACGGTTCCCGGCCCGCGCAGCGCGGTGCTGGACGACGCCCACGTGGGCGACATCAAGGGTGCCCTCGGCACCATCAAGCTCGATGACAACGCACCACGCACCGGTCTGTCCGCGAGACTCAAGACGCTGCTGGCGATCATCGGCCCGGGCCTGATCGTCATGGTCGGCGACAACGACGCCGGCGCCTTCTCCACCTACGGCCAGGCCGGCCAGAACTACGG
>NZ_JBHVPD010000119.1:0-28303 GCF_042887525.1 Kitasatospora sp. NPDC057936 | reverse complement strand
GTCTCCCCGGCCCATTCCCCCATCGCCACAGAATGAGTCTGGCCCCACCGCTTGCGCGGCGGGGCCAGAACCCAAGATCTTCATCAGCCTTCTAGCGGCTAGTGCTGTGGCACTAGTCCGCCTAAGAGGTCCAGTCGGCGAAGGCGACGACCTCCTTGAGGAAGCCGCGCACGCCCAGGAACTGGGACAGGTGCTCGCGGTGCTCGTCGCACGCGAGCCAGGTCTTGCGACGGTCCGGGGTGTGCAGCTTGGGGTTGTTCCACACCAGCACCCAGCCGGCGTCCGCCCGGCAGCCCTTGGCGGAGCAGATCGGCGTCTGCGGGGTGTCCATCGGGCCGTCCTCGGGGCTTGGCGGGGGTTGTGCACCGCCAGTCTTTCACGGGCCCTTCCGCACACCGGCGGCCGGGGATCCCGGCGCGGCCCGGGGCGGGCATGGCGACGCCGGGCAGCCACGGGGGGAGCCGCCCGGCGTCGGTCCGTCGCTCCGACGGGGGATGCGGAGCGCGTACGCAGTATGTCACGCCGAGACCCCGGTTTGGGGAGGTCTTGCATGATTAATCTGAGGTTCTTTTGAGCTTTCGCCGAGTCAAACCATCGTGAACGTGGAGGACCCGGACAGTCAGCTCCCGCTCTGTGAAGGATCGGTGGGAGACTTCTTTGCCTCTCCTGTACCGGCCGCCGCACCCGCCCCACCCGTACCACCGGGGCCGAGCATCAGCGGGGTGTCGAGCGGGATGTCGAAGGTGCTCGGCAGACCCGGCGCCCGCTCCCGTCCGGCGTTGGCGATCAGCACCGCGAAGTACGGCAGCAGCACGCCGCCCGCGAGCGCGCCGACCGCCAGCCAGCGCTGCACGTCCCACAGCACCACGGCCAGCAGCACGCAGGCCGTCCGCAGCAGCATCGAGGCCACGTAGCGGCGCTGCCGCCCGCGGACGTCCTCGGTGAGGCTGCTGCGCGCCCCCGTGATCCGGTGGACCTGCCCGCCGTCCGCGCTCTTGCCCATGTCCTACCGTCCTCGTCGGAGCACCCGCGCGTCCGGCCGCGCGGCCAATTCACCGTACGCCGCACCCCGGCCGAGGACGAGACCGGGGCGGGCGGACACGCGCGACGGGTCCGTCAGGGCCGCCGGGAGAGGTACTGCGGGGGGACGGCGCCGGTGAGCCAGACGCCGTTCTCGCTGATCCGGAACTCGTGGCCGTCCGCCACCATCGCGGCGGCGTTCACGGTGAGCACGACCGGGCGGCCGTGCCGGGAGCCGACCCGGGTGGCCGTCTCGGTGTCCGCCGAGAGGTGGACGTCCTGGCGGGCCATCGGGCGCAGGCCCTCGTGGAAGATCGCCGCCAGGTGCCGGTCGGCGGTGCCGTGGTAGAGCACCGGGGGCGGCACGGCGGCGGCCAGACCGAGGTCGACCGCCACCGTGTGGCCCTGGTTGGCGCGGATCGAGAGACCGTCGGCGGAGTAGCCGAACCGGCGCTTGTTGTTCGTCGCGACGATGTGGTCCAGGTCGGCCCTGCTCAGCCGGTTGCCCTTCGCCGCGAGGGCGGCGAGGAGCAGGTCGATCCGCACCCAGCCGGCCTCGTCGAGGGTGATCCCGACCCACCCGGGCTCGTGCCGCAGGATGCGCGACAGCATCTTGCTCGTCTTGACCAGCCGCTTCTCGTCCATCATGTCTCTCGTATCCCCCCGTCGGCCAGTGGCTATGAGGCCTGGCTGACCGAACTCATGTTGAAGTCCGCGACACGCACGGGTGGCATCGCGGTGCGGGTGAACCAGTCGCTCCACTCGCGCGGCAGGCACCGCTCGGTGCGGCCCGCCTCGGTGATCCGGCCGAGCAGGTCGACCGGCGACTCGTTGAACCGGAAGTTGTTGACCGCGCCGACCACCTCGCCGTTCTCGACCAGGTAGACGCCGTCCCGGGTGAGGCCGGTGAGCAGCAGCGTCGCCGGGTCCACCTCGCGGATGTACCAGAGGCAGGTGAGCAGCAGGCCGCGCTCGGTGCGGGCGATCATCTCGTCCAGCGTCGGCGCGGCGTCCTGGTCGGCCGTCTCCAGCACCAGGTTGTCGACGGCCGGGCGCAGCGGCAGGCCGGTGAGGCCGGCCGCGTGGCGGGAGGTGACCAGGTCGGTCAGCACGCCCTCGCGGATCCACTCGGTGGCGCTGATCGGCAGGCCGTTGTCGAACACCGAGACGTCGCCGCCGGTGGCGTGCGCGAGGACGAACGGCGTGGCCTCCAGGCCGGGTTCGCGCGGGTCGGCGCGCAGCGTCAGCGGCAGCGCGGCGAGCTCGTCGCCGACGCGGGTGCCGCCGCCCGGCTTGGAGAAGACCGTGCGGCCCTCGTGGGCGTCCCGGCCGCCGGCGGACCAGTGCAGGTAGACCATGAGGTCGGCGACGGCCGAGGGCGGCAGCAGCGTCTCGTAGCGGCCGGCCGGGAGGTCCACCGTGCGGGCGCCCCAGCCCAGGCGCTTGGTCAGTTCGGCGTGCAGGGCGGTGACGTCGACGTCGGTGAAGTCCCGGGTGGCGGCGCCGACCCAGGCCGAGCCGGACAGGTCGGCGGTCTTGGCGTTGATCTCGACCATGCCGGTCGGCTGGTCGTGGCGCAGCCGCAGGCCGGTGGAGGTGCCCAGGTAGCTGGTGGTCACCTCGTGCCGGGCGAAGCCGTAGAGCAGTTCGCCCCGGGCGGCGGCGCGGGCGAAGGCCTCGCCGAGGGCCGGGCCGAAGTCCGCGAAGACGTCGATCGAGGTCTCGGCGGGCGGCTGGTCGAAGTGCGGCGAGGCCGGCAGGCCGGCGGCCAGCTGCTGGGCGTCCTCGGCCGGTCCGGCGGCGCGGGCGGCCTCCTCGGCGGCCCGGACGAGGCTCTCGACCTCGTCCGCGGTGACGGCCTCGCGCGAGACCACGCCGGAGGCGGTGCCCTCGGCGCCGGCCACGGTGGCGATCACGGTGAGGCGGCGGCCGCGGGTGACGCCGTTGGTGGTCAGCGTGTTGCCGGCCCAGCGGAGGTTGGCGGTGGACTCCTCGTCGGCGATCACCACGCAGCCGTCGGCGCGGGAGAGGCCGAGTGCGAGCTCGACGAGTTCGTGGGGCTGCGTCGCGGTCATCGGTGACCCGCCTCCTGCTGGGTGTTGAGCACGTTGACGTTGCGGAACAGCGCGGACGGGCAGCCGTGGCTGACCGCCGCGACCTGACCGGGCTGGGCCTTGCCGCAGTTGAAGGCGCCGCCGAGGACGTAGGTCTGCGGGCCGCCGACGGCCGTCATCGAGCCCCAGAAGTCGGTGGTGGTCGCCTGGTAGGCGAAGTCCTTGACCTGGCCCGCGAGTTCGCCGTTCCTGATGGCGTAGGCGCGTTGCCCGGTGAACTGGAAGTTGTAGCGCTGCATGTCGATGGACCAGGAGCGGTCCCCGACGATGTAGAGGCCGTTCTCGACGCCCGCGAACAGGCCCTCGGTGTCCGGGCCGTCGGCGGCGGGCCGCAGCGAGACGTTGGCCATCCGCTGCACCGGGACGTGCGCCGGGGAGTCCGCGAAGGCGCAGCCGTTGGAGCGCTCGAAGCCCTTGAGCTTCGCCATGCCGCGGTCGAGCTGGTAGCCGACCAGGACGCCGTCCTTGACGAGGTCCCAGGACTGCGTGGCGACGCCCTCGTCGTCGTAGCCGATGGTCGACAGGCCGTGTTCGGCGGTGCGGTCGCCGGTGACGTGCATCAGCTCGGAGCCGTACTTGAGCGAGCCGAGCTTGTCGAAGGTGGCGAAGGAGGTGCCGGCGTAGGCGGCCTCGTAGCCGAGGGCGCGGTCCAGCTCGGTGGCGTGGCCGATCGACTCGTGGATGGTCAGCCAGAGGTTGGACGGGTCGATGACGAGGTCGTAGCGGCCCGCCTCGACGCTCGGGGCCTTCATCTTCTCGGCCAGCAGGACGGGCAGTTCGGCGAGTTCGGCGTCCCAGTCCCAGCCGGTGCCCCTCGGGCTCCGTCCATCGGGGGACGACCCCCGGACCCCCGTGAGGTATTCGAAGCCGCGGCCGACCGGCGGGGCCAGGGTGCGCATCGAGTCGAAGGCGCCCGTGCGCTCGTCCACCGAGGTGGCCTCCAGCGTCGGGTGCACGCGGATGCGCTGCTGGGTGGTGACGGTGCCGGCGGTGTCCGCGTAGAACTTGTTCTCCTGGACGGTCAGCAGGCTCGCCTGGACGTGCGAGACGCCCTCGGCGGCCAGCAGCCGCGAGCTCCACCCGGCGAGCAGGGCGGTCTTCTCGGCGTCCGGCACGTCGAAGGGGTTGACCTCGTAGGAGGACACCCAGGTGACGTCCCGGTGGACCGGCTCCGGTGCGAGCTCGACCCGCTCGGCGGAGCCGGCCGCGCGGCTGATCCCGCCGGACAGCCGGGCCACCGCCACGGCCTGCCCGGCGACCCGCGCCGCCGCGTCGGTGGTGAGGTCCACTCCGGCGGCGAAGCCCCAGGCGCCGTCCAGCAGCACGCGGACGGCGAAGCCGAGCTGCACGCTGTCGGAGGTGCCGGCCGGGCGGGCGTCGCGCAGCCGCCAGGAGGCGCTGCGGACCCGCTCCAGGCGGAAGTCGGCGTGTTCGGCGCCGAGTTCACGGGCCCGGGTGAGCGCGGCGTCGGCGAGGGCGCGCAGCGGGTAGGCGAGGAACAGCGGATCGACGGCGCGCCCGTGGGGGACGCCGGCGCTGTCGGCCGGAGGGATCGGAGGCAAGCGAGCTCCCTGGTCGCGGGGGGTGGCGGTGCGGCGCCGCACAGGGGCGCCCGCACCGCATCATTTCCCGTCCACGCACTTTCGGCCAGCGCATTTGCCCGGCGCCGCCCCGGCGGTCCGGCGGGGCGTCAGGCGACGGTCTCCCACCAACCGTCCAGCTCGGGCGGGTTGTCGACGTCGACGCGCTCGCCGGGGCGCGGCACGGCGAGCGGGACGGCCTGGGCCTTGGCCTCCTTCAGGAGCCGCTCGACCGGTTCGGCCCACGGGTGCAGCCCGAGGTTGAAGGTGCACCAGTGGACGGGCACGAGCAGGCCGGCGCGCAGGTCCCGGTGGGCGAGGACGGCGTCCTCGGGCGTCATGTGGATGTCCGCCCAGGCCGTGTCGTAGGCGCCGATCTGGACGAGGGCGGCGTCGAACGGGCCGTGCTGCTCGCCGATCCGGGCGTAGCCCTCGAAGTAGCCGGAGTCGCCGGTGTAGAAGACCTTGCGGGTGGGGCCGGCGATCACCCACGAGCCCCACAGGGTGGTGTTGCGGGTCAGGCCGCGGCCGGAGAAGTGGTGCGCGGAGGTGAGGGTGAGTACGAGCTCGCCGAGCGTGCAGGTCTCGTCCCAGTCCAGCTCGATGATCCGGTGCTCGGGCACGCCCCACCGGCGCAGGTGGCCGCCGATGCCGAGCGGCACCGCGAACGGCGCGGACTGGGTGTGCACCAGGCGCTTGACCGTCGCCATGTCGAGGTGGTCGTAGTGGTCGTGCGAGATGAGCACGGCGTCGACCTGGGGGAGCTCCTCCAGCCCGACCGGCACGGGGTGCAGCCGCTTGGGGCCGACGTGCGCGGAGGGCGAGCAGCGGTCGCTCCAGACCGGGTCGAGCAGGACGCGCGAGCCCTCGATCTCCACGAGCGCGGAGGCGTGCCCGTACCAGGTGATCTCCACGCCCTCGGCGGCCGGACGCGGGCCGTCGGCGGGGCGCACGAGCGGCACCGGCTGCGCCGGGACGCGGCCCTCGCGCTGGAAGACCATGCGGCGGACGGTGTCGCCGTCGATGCTGGGGGCGGACGCCGCGCGGGCGAGGGTGGACGGCGCGTTGTGGAAGACGCCGTCGCGGTACTGCGGGGAGTCGCGCACCCGCTCCTCGCGCTCGCCGTCCGGCCGGCGTCCGAACGCGGCCGGGAGATCGCGCAGCGACCAGGCGGCGGCGCCCGCGACCGCGGCCAGGGCGGTGAGGGCCAGCAGCCGTCCGCGTCGGTGGGTGCTCCCGGGCTGTGCCTTGGTCATGCGCCCTGCCTCTTCGTTCCTCGCCGGGACTCTTTCGGGGAGAGGGTACGGCCGGCCCCGGGTCGTCCCGTACAACGGGTGGCAACGGGCGCACCGGCCCGGGTGTTCCCGTCCGCGCGCCCGGCCGGCCCGCGGGGTGCTCCCGGGCAGGCCGGGCGCGGATTGTCGGATTGCCACAGTTCCTTCGGTGAGGCGCTGTGGGAGACCGATTCGCCGACGGCGCCGGGCGCCGGATACGGTCACACTGCGTGCGCATCCAGCCGCACGCGCACCCCCTTACGGAGAGAGGTGGATCGTTGAGCCGCTCGGTTCTCGTCACCGGAGGAAACCGGGGCATCGGCCTCGCGATCGCCCTGGCCTTCGCCGAGGCGGGCGACAAGGTCGCCATCACCAGCCGCTCGGGCGAGGTGCCCGAGGCCCTGGAGAAGTACGACGTCCTCGCGGTGCGCTGCGACATCACCGACGCCGCCCAGGTGGACGCCGCCTTCACCGAGATCGAGCAGAAGCACGGCGGCGTCGAGGTGCTGGTCGCCAACGCGGGCATCACCAACGACACCCTGCTGCTGCGCATGTCCGAGGAGGACTTCACGTCCGTCCTCGACACCAACCTCACCGGGGCGTTCCGGGTGGTCAAGCGCGCCTCCAAGCTGATGATGCGGGCGCGCAAGGGCCGCGTGATCCTGATCTCGTCCGTGGTCGGCCTCTCCGGCTCGCCGGGCCAGGCCAACTACGCCGCCTCCAAGGCCGGCCTGGTCGGCTTCGCCCGGTCGCTGGCGCGCGAGCTCGGCGCCCGCAACATCACCGTCAACGTGGTCGCCCCCGGCTTCGTCGACACCGACATGACCGCCGTGCTCAGCGACGAGCGCCGCAAGGAGATCGTCTCGGGCGTGCCGCTGGGCCGCTACGCGGCGCCCGCCGAGGTCGCGTCCACCGTGCGGTTCCTCGGTTCGGACGAGGCCGCGTACATCACCGGAGCCGTCATTCCCGTCGACGGCGGATTGGGCATGGGTCACTGATCATGAGTGGAATCCTCGAGGGCAAGCGGATCCTCATCACCGGGGTGCTGATGGAGTCCTCCATCGCCTTCCACACCGCGAAGCTCGCCCAGGAGCAGGGCGCGGAGATCATCCTCACCGCCTTCCCCCGCCCGAGCCTGACCGAGCGCATCGCCAAGAAGCTGCCGAAGCCGGTCAAGGTCCTGGAGCTGGACGTCTCCAGCCCGGAGCAGCTGGCCGGCATCGCCGACCAGGTCCGCGAGACCCTGCCGACCCTGGACGGCATCGTCCACTCGATCGGCTTCGCCCCGCAGGACGCCCTGGGCGGCAACTTCCTGGACACCCCGTGGGAGTCCGTGGCCACCGCGATGCACGTCTCCGCGTACTCGCTGAAGTCGCTCACCATGGCGCTGCTGCCGCTGATGCAGGACGGCGGCTCGGTCGTCGGCCTGACCTTTGACGCGCAGTACGCGTGGCCGCAGTACGACTGGATGGGCCCGGCCAAGGCCGCCCTGGAGTCGACCAACCGCTACCTGGCCCGTTACCTGGGCGCGCGGGACATCCGCTGCAACCTGATCTCGGCGGGCCCGATCGGCTCGATGGCCGCCAAGTCCATCCCGGGCTTCGGCGAGCTGGCCGACACCTGGAACCAGCGCTCCCCGCTGAAGTGGGACCTGAGCGACCCGGAGCCGGCCGGCCGCGGCGTCGTCGCGCTGCTGTCGGACTGGTTCCCGAAGACCACCGGCGAGATCGTCCACGTCGACGGCGGTCTGCACGCCATCGGCGCCTGAGGCGCCCGCTCCACCGACGCCGCTGCCCGGCACCCCCTCCGTGGGGGTGCCGGGCAGCGGCGTTCTCCGGGCTTCCCGGCGTTCTCCGGGCTTCCCCGTGGCGGGCGGATCAGGCGTCGGCGGTGCCGCAGGCCCCGATCGCCCGGCCGGCCTCGACGGAGGCGCGCTGGGCGTCGCCGGCCCGGATCGCGTCGAGGATCGTGTCGTGGCCGATGTAGCGCTCGGCGATCAGCTCGGGGCCGACGTCGTGCCGCAGGTGGGCGCGGGTCACCTCGCCGAGGTCGGCGTAGACGGCGGCCAGCACGTCGTTGTGGGCGGCGGCGACCACGGCCTGGTGGAAGGCGGCGTCGGCCTGGACGAAGTCCTCGGCGTCGCCGGAGTGCCAGGCGGCCTCGCGGCGGGCCAGCGCGGCGTCCAGGAGGCCGAGGTCGCGCGGGGTGCGGCGGACGGCCGCCAGGCCCGCGGCGGAGGTCTCCAGGGCCGCGCGCAGCTCGGCGACCTGCGCCTGGTCGGCGTCGGCGAAGCGGCGGTGCATGACGCCGGCGAGCTCGCTGGTGGCGAGGACGTAGGTGCCCGAGCCCTGGCGGATGTCGAGCAGCCCGTTGTGGGCGAGGGCGCGGACGGCCTCGCGGACGGTGTTGCGCGCGACGCCGAGCTGTTCGACCAGGGCGGCCTCGGTCGGGATGCGCGAGCCGACGGGCCACTCGCCGGAGGTGATCTGGGCGCGCAACTGCGCGATCACCTGGTCGGACAGCGGGGTGCGCCTCGGCGAGGACAGCGCCACGGGGGACTCCTAGCGGCTTCGGGGCGGTGGACGGGGCCCGGTGGACTCCGGCGGGCCGGTGGATGAACGGTCGGCACATCATGCCAATTCCGTGGTGCGTCAATTCATCCCATCATTCTATGATGGTGCCCATGCCTCCCGCAGCAGACACCACCACCACCCCCCGAACCGAGGTGCGGCCGCAGACCGAGCGGCCCACCGCCACCCCCAGCCCCCTCGTCGTCGGACTGTTCGCCGTCGCGATCGCCGCCGCCGCCTTCAACCTCCGTCCCGTCGTCACCAGCCTCGGGCCACTGCTCGACCAGGTCCGCTCCGGCCTCGGGATGAACGCCACGGTCGCCGGACTGCTCACCGCCGTGCCGTCGCTGTGCTTCGGCCTGTTCGGCTTCGCCGCGCCCACGATGGCCCGCCGGATCGGCCCGATCGCGGTGATCACCGCCGGCATGGGCGCGATCACCGCGGGCGTGCTGGCCCGCTCCTTCGCCGGCGGCACCGCGGTCTTCCTGCTGCTCACCGCGCTCGCGCTGGCCGGTGTCGCGGTCTCCAACGTGCTGATCCCGGTGGTGATCAAGCGCTACTTCCCGGCCAAGGTCGGTCCGATGATCGGCCTGTACTCCATGTCGCTGTCGGCCGGCACCTCCCTGGCCGCCGCCGTCACCGTGCCGCTGACCAGCGCCCTGGGCGGCGACTGGCGCTACGGCCTCGGCGTCTGGGCCGTCCTCGGCGCCGTGGCGCTGGTGCTCTGGACCGTCGTCGCCGTGGCCAAGCGCGAGCGCGGCGGGAAGGCGGGCGGGCCCGCCGCCGACAAGCTGCCGATCACCCGTAGCCGGACGGCCTGGGCGATGGCCTGCTTCTTCGGCCTCCAGGCCACCGGCGCCTACGTGGTCATGGGCTGGCTGCCGAAGATCTTCCAGGACGCCGGCGTCGACAAGGGCACCTCGGGCGTCCTGCTCGCGGTGACCATGGTGATCGGCGTGCCGGTCTCCTTCGTCCTGCCCAACCTGGCCGCCCGGCGCGGCGACCAGCGGCTGTTCGTCGTCGTGCTGGCCTCCTGCGGCATCGCCGGGTACGCCGGGCTCGCGCTCGCCCCGGCCGCGCTGCCGTGGGTGTGGGCCGTCCTGGTGGGCCTGTCCAACTGCGCGTTCCCGCTGGTGCTGACGATGATCGGGCTGCGCGCCCGGACCGCGGGCGGCGTCGCCCAGCTGTCCGCCTTCGCCCAGGGCGTCGGCTACCTGATCTCCATCCCGGGCCCGATCCTGATCGGCCGGATCTACCAGGTGACGGGCCAGTGGTACTGGCCGCTCGGCTTCCTCGCGCTGCTGCTGGTGCCGCAGATGCTGTTCGGCCTGCGGGCCGCGATGGCCCGGCACATCGAGGACGAGGCCCTGGCGCCGAAGGTGCCGGCCAAGGCCTAGAGGTTCGTCCACCTTCCCCGGTTCGTCGCCCGGTCGGCTCTGTGCGGCGGGGCCGGGCCGGGGAAGGTCAAGGGCCGGCCAAGGGCGAGGGGGCGGGGGTCGGCGGGCGCGTCCGGGGTGGGAGAATTCCGGACATGCCCGTTCTCGAACCGAACCCGACCGACGGCCGCAAGCAGCTCGGCCGCATCGCCCTGGCGTTTGCCGGCATCGTGGTGCTCGTGGCGATCATCGCCACGATCGCCGCCGGCATGGGCTGACCGGCTCCGCGACCCGGCCCGGGTCCCGGCCGTCCGGCGGGAGAACTCCCGGTGAACGGCGCATGATGGCACCCGCCACCCCTGGGAGTGGCGGCAACCGGGAGCATCGCGCCCCCGGACGGCTTTTCTGCCAAGCTTGCTGGGTATGAGCGCCGACACGCCCCGCAGGATCATCGTTCTCCGCCACGCCAAGGCCGACTGGCCCAACGGCGTCGACGACCACGAGCGGCCCCTGGCCGACCGGGGCCGCAACCAGGCCCCGGACGCCGGCCGCTGGCTGGCCGACTCGGGGATCAACCCCGACTTCGTGCTCTGCTCCACCGCCCTGCGCACCCGCGAGACGTGGAAGCTGGCGGCGCACGAGCTGCCCAAGCGGACCCGCAGGACCGTGTACGAGGAGCGGATCTACGAGGCCAGCCCGGGCGAGATCATCGCCGTCCTCCACGAGACCCCGGAGGAGTACGCGGACGTGGTGCTGGTCGGGCACAACCCGGGCGTGCTGGGCCTGACCCAGGTGCTGGCCGGCGACGCGGGCGACCCGGACGCGCTGGACCGGCTGCGGCTCGGCGGCTTCCCCACGGCGGCGATCGCGGTGCTCAGCTTCGGCGGCTCCTGGAAGGACGTCGAGCCGGGCGTGGCCGAGCTGGTCTCCTACCACACGCCGCAGGACTGACGCCCGGACGTCTCCTTCGACGGGAGCGACGGGAGCGACGTGAGCGATGTGAGGGGCGCGCGGACTCGGTCCGCGCGCCCCTCACCTTCGTCTCCGGCCGCCCGTGCGGGCCTTCGGCGGACTACTCGGCCGGGCCGCCGTCGACGGTGTCGGCCGCCTCGACCTCCTCGCGGGTGATGCCGAGCAGGTACAGCACGGTGTCCAGGAACGGCACGTTCACCGCGGTGTCGGCGGCCTCGCGCACCACCGGCTTGGCGTTGAACGCCACCCCGAGGCCGGCCGCGTTCAGCATGTCGAGGTCGTTGGCGCCGTCGCCGATCGCGACCGTCTGCTCCAGCGGCACCTTGGCCTGCTCGGCGAACCGGGCCAGCCAGCGGGCCTTGCCCGCGCGGTCCACGATCTCGCCGACCACCCGGCCGGTGAACTTGCCGTCCGCCACCTCCAGGGTGTTGGCCGCCGCGAAGTCCAGCCCCAGCTGCTCCACCAGGTGATCGGTGACCTGCGTGAACCCGCCGGACACGATCGCCACCTGGAAGCCCAGGCGCTGCAGCGTGCGGATCAGGGTGCGCGCCCCCGGCGTGAACCGGACCTCCGCGCGCACCTTCTCCGTCACCGAGGCGTCCAGCCCGGCCAGCAGCGCCACCCGGGCGCGCAGCGACTCGGCGAAGTCCAGCTCGCCGCGCATCGCCGCCGCCGTCACCTCGGCGACCTCCTCCTCGCAGCCCGCGTGCGCCGCGAAGAGCTCGATCACCTCGTCCTGGATGAGCGTCGAGTCGACGTCCATCACCACCAGGCGCTTGGCGCGGCGCTCCAGGCCGGCCGCGACCACGGCGACGTCGACCCGCTGGGCCGCCGCCTCCTGGGCCAGCTCGCCGCGCAGCTCGTCGGTGGCGACACCGGACACGGCCAGCTCGACCGCCGTCACCGGGTACTTGGCGAGGCGGAAGACGCGGTCGATGTTGCCGCCCGCCGCGGTGATCCGGGAGGTGAGCGCCGAGACCGCGGCGGCGGTCAGCGGGTGGCCCAGCACCGTCACGTGCGAGCGGCCCTCGCGGCGCGGCCGGTTGTCGCCGATGCCGGAGATGATCTCGGCCTGGAGCTTCTGCTCCTCCGACCAGCGGTGCACGGTGGCCCGCAGGCCGCCCTCGGCGCCGGGCGCGGTGGGCGGGGTGACCAGGGCGCACAGCGTGATCCGGCCACGCGTGACGACCTGCTCGATGTCGATCACGTCGACGCCGAAGCCGGCCAGGGTGGCGAAGAGGCCGGCCGTGATGCCGGGGCGGTCCTTGCCGAACACCTTGACGAGCAGGGTGCGCTCGTCCTCGGTCCGGGGCTGCGAGGCGGGGGAAGGCTCAGCGGCCAAGGGCGATGCGTTCATGGTGGGTCCCACGCTACCGGGCGGGAAGGGCCCGCAGGGCACCCGTCCACCCCCCGGACGCACGGGTCGGGGGTGCCCGGAGCGCGTGTGCGGGAACCGGCCGACGTGCAGGTGACGGGGAGGTGGCGTGGGGGTGCGGCGAAGCCCGGGACACCGCGCCGTCCGCGAATCGTTGCCGCCTGGTCACAGTCCCCAGGGGCGACTTTCGTCAACGGTCCGTCGGCTGGAATGATTCCCCCGTCAGTTACAGGAAGTACGCACCCCCGGCCGGGGGACACAATCGGGGGACCGAGAGAGCGGGGCAGGCGAGCAGTGCCGCAACTCGTCATTGAGATCAACGGACAGCAGCGGACTCTGGAGCCGGGGCGGTCCTACACCATCGGGCGCAACCCGCAGTCGGACTTCCCGTTCGACGACGCGCGGGTCTCCTGGCACCACGGGACCATGTCCTTCAACGGGACCGGCTGGCAGCTGGACGACCACGGCAGCACCAACGGCACGTACGTCGCCGGTGCCCGGACCCAGCAGGCCCAGCTGTTCCCGGGTGCCGTCGTCAACCTCGGCAACCCGGAGAACGGCCCGCGCCTCTCCTTCTCGGCACCCGTCCAGTCCGCCGCCCCGCAGG
This sequence comes from Kitasatospora sp. NPDC057936, assembly GCF_042887525.1. NCBI lineage: Bacteria > Bacillati > Actinomycetota > Actinomycetes > Kitasatosporales > Streptomycetaceae > Kitasatospora > Kitasatospora sp. NPDC057936. Next base: position 15,415 of record NZ_JBHVPD010000119.1, on the reverse strand, counting down.
CGCCCGCCTGGCACGAGGCCGCCACCAGCCGCAGCAACGCGCCGGCGCCGCAGCAGGCCGCGCAGCAGCAGGCGTGGGGGCAGCAGGCCCAGGACCCGTACCAGCAGCAGCCCGAGCCGTGGGCCGCGCAGCAGCAGGGCGGCTTGCCGCAGCAGCAGGCCGCGCAGCCGCCGTTCCCGCAGCAGCAGGGCTTCCCCGCCCAGCAGCAGGGCTTCACGCCCCAGCCCCAGCCGCCGCACGGCGGTGGTGGCGGCGGCCCGCAGCCGACGATGATCCGCAACCTGACGTCCGCGATGCGCACCGTCCGGATCGGCCGCGCGCTCGACAACGACATCGTGGTCTCCGACCTCCAGGTCTCCCGCCACCACGCCGAGCTGCGCCAACTGCCCGACGGCCGCTACGAGATCGTCGACCTCGGCAGCCACAACGGCATCTTCCTCAACGGCCAGCAGGTGCAGCGCCAGCTGATGGGCCCGCAGGACCGGCTGACCGTCGGCCACTCCAGCTTCGTGCTGGTCGGCGACCAACTGCAGGAGTTCGTCGACGACGGCGCGGTCTCCTTCTCCGCCCGCCACCTGACCGTCGAGGTCGAGCACAAGGGCGCGAAGAAGATCCTGCTCAACGACGTCAGCTTCGGCGTCCCGGAGAAGTCCCTGGTCGCTGTCATCGGCCCGTCCGGCTCCGGCAAGTCGACCCTGCTGCGCGCCCTCACCGGCTACCGCCCGGCCGACCGCGGCGAGGTGCTGTACGACGGCCGCAACCTCTACAAGCAGTTCGCCGAACTCCGCTCCCGCATCGGCCTGGTGCCGCAGTCGGAGATCCTGCACCGCGAGCTGACCGTCCGCAAGGGCCTCAAGTACGCGGCCCAGCTGCGCTTCCCCGGCGACACCGAGGCCCGCGAGCGCGACGCCCGGATCGACGAGGTGCTCTACGAGCTGCGCCTGGACAAGCGCGCCGACAACAAGATCACCGCGCTCTCCGGCGGCCAGCAGAAGCGCGTCTCGGTCGCCCTGGAGCTGCTCACCAAGCCGTCGCTGATCTTCCTGGACGAGCCCACCTCGGGCCTCGACCCGGGCATGGACCGCGAGGTCATGCAGATGCTGCGCGGCCTGGCCGACGACGGCCGCACGATCCTCGTCGTCACCCACTCGGTGGCCGAACTGGCGCTCTGCGACCGCCTGCTGGTGATGGCGCCGGGCGGTTCGGTGGCCTACTTCGGCCCGCCGGACGAGGCGCTGCACTTCTTCGGCTACGAGACCTGGGCGGACGTCTTCCAGGCCTTCGAGAACTACCCGGACCACGACTGGGCCGGCCGCTACCGCGGTTCGGTGCACTACCAGCAGTACTCCGCCCCGACCGTCGAGGCGGGCGAGGTCCAGCACGTCCAGGTCGCCCAGGAGGCCATCAAGCCGCCCAAGCCGCAGAGCTGGGGCTCGCAGCTGTGGACCCTGATGCGCCGCTACATGTCGGTGCTGGCCTCGGACCGCGGCTTCCTCGCGCTGTCGGTGCTGCTGCCCGCGGTCATCGGCGCGGTCAGCGTGCTGATCCCCAACGAACCGGGGCTCGCGCCGAACCCCAAGTCGCAGCTCCACCTCAACAACGGGGCCGCGACGATCCTGCTGATCCTCGCGATCGGCGCCTGCTTCTCCGGCGCGGCCAACTCGGTCCGCGAACTGATCAAGGAACGGGCGATCTACGAACGGGAACGGGCCACCGGCCTGTCCCGCTCGGCGTACATGATGTCCAAGATCATCGTGCTGGGCATCTTCAGCGTGATCCAGGGCGCGATCATCTCCGCCGTCGGCTTCCTGCCGCGCAAGCTGCCCGCGCACGGTCTGATCGTCGCGAACACCCCGCTCGTCGAGATGACGATCGGCATGATCCTGCTGAGCTTCGCCGCGATGATGTTCGGCCTGATGATCTCCGCGCTGGTCAAGACCGCCGAGAAGACCATGCCGCTGCTGGTCATGTTCGCCATCATCCAGGTCGTCTTCACCGGCTGCCTCTTCCAGATCTTCGGCAAGCCCGGCCTGGAGCAGGTCGCCTGGCTCATGCCGGCCCGCTGGGGCACCGGCATCGTGGCCACCACGCTCGACCTGTCGCACCTCATGGGCCCCTGGAACAAGGACTTCCAGAACCCGAACTACGACCCGCTGTGGACGCACTCCGTCGCGCAGTGGTCGATCGACGCCGGCGTGCTGGTCGCCATCTCGGTCGTCATCGGCATCATCGTGACGCGCCTCCAGCGCCGGCACGAGCCCGAGGTCATGCAGAAGGGCTGAGGCCCGCGCCTGTCCGCCTGAGGGGCGGCTCTCCCGACCGGGAGGGCCGCCCCTCTTCGCGTTCCGGTCCTCGCGTTGCGGTTTTTTGCGCTCCGGTCTTCGAGTGGCGGGTCCTCGCGTTGCGGTCTTTGCGCTCCGGTCTTCGCGCTCCGGTCTTCGCGCTCCGGGCCCATCGGCCTAGGTCCCCGGACCTGCGACCTAGGCGGCTGCGGACGGACGCGGGGGCCGGGGGCGCGGCGGTAGGTTGGCGGTATGTCCAGCGCGCCCAGTGACCACCGCCCGGCGGCCGGTCCGCTCACCGACGGTCCGCTCACCGACGGTCCGCCGCTCGACGGCCGGATACCGGTCGGTCACTCCCACGACGACCGGCTGCCGGCCTGCGACCCCTGCCTGGCCGGCATCGAGGCGGTGAGCCGGGCGCTGCTCGCGATGAGCCGGCACCTGGAGGTCCGCGAGGTGCTGCGCCGCATCACCGCCTCCGCCCGGGAACTCCTCGGTGCCGAGTACGCGGCCCTCGGCGTCCCCGACGACCACGGCGGCTTCGCCCAGTTCGTCGTCGACGGCATCACCGACGAGCAGTGGCGCGCCATCGGCCCGCTGCCCCGGCAGCACGGCGTGCTCGCCAAGATGCTCCACGAGACCGGGCCCACCCGGCTCGCCGACGTCCGTCAGGCCCCCGCGTTCGGCGGCTGGCCCGCCGCGCACCCCGAGATGGACGCCTTCCTCGGCATGCCCGTCCTCGACACCGACGCCGCCGAGGACGAACCGCAGGTCACGGGCGTCATCTTCCTCGCCAACAAGCGCGGCGGCGGCCTCTTCACCGACCACGACGAGGAACTGCTGCGGATACTCGCCGCCCACGCCGCCCTCGCCCTCTCCAACGCCCGCCTCTACGAGCGCAGCCGGGAACTCACCCTGGCCGGCGAGCGCGCCCGCATCGCCCACGACCTGCACGACGCCGTCTCGCAGAAGCTCTTCTCGCTGCGGCTCACCGCCAAGGCGGCCGCCAAGCTCGTCGACCGCGACCCGGTCCGGGCCCGCGCCGAACTCGCCGAGGTCGCCCGGCTCGCCGCCGAGGCCGCCGACGAACTCCGCGCCGTCGTCGTCGAACTGCGCCCCGCCGCCCTGGAGGAGGACGGGCTCAGCGCCACCCTCGCCTCCCAGGTCCAGGTGCTCGACCGCGCCCACACCGCCGACGTCGCCTTCGTGGCCGACGGCGTCCGAGCGATGCCGCCCGCCCAGGAGGCCGCACTGCTGCGGGTCGCCCAGGAGGCGCTGCACAACGCGCTGCGCCACTCCGGCGCGCGGCGCGTCACCGTCACCCTGCTCGGTACGCCCGAGCGCGGGGCCGTCCTCCAGGTGCGGGACGACGGTCAGGGGTTCGACCCGGAGTCCGTCCGCCGGGCCGGCAAGCACCTCGGGCTGGCGTCGATGCGCGACCGCGCCGCCGCCGTCGGCGGCCGGCTCACCCTGGAATCCGCCCCCGGTCGGGGCACGCTCGTCGAGATGGAGGTCCCCGGTGCCTGACAGCACGCCACCGATCCGCGTCCTGCTCGTCGACGACCACCAGGTCGTGCGGCGCGGCCTGCGCACCTTCCTGGAGGTGCAGGACGACATCGAGGTGGTCGGCGAGGCCGCCGACGGCGCCGAGGGCGTCGAGCGGGCCCGCGAGCTCGACCCGGACGTCGTCCTGATGGACCTCAAGATGCCCGGCGTCGACGGGATCGAGGCGCTGCGCACGCTCAAGGGCGAGGGCAGCCGGGCCCGGATCCTGATCGTCACCAGCTTCACCGAGCACCGCACGATGGTCCCCGCGCTGCGGGCCGGCGCCGCCGGGTACGTGTACAAGGACGTCGATCCGGAGGCGCTCGCCGGGGCCATCCGCTCGGTCCACGCCGGCCACGTCCTGCTCCAGCCCGAGCTCGCCGAGGCGCTCCTCTCCGACGACGGCCCGCGCGCCCCGCAGGGCCGGGGCGGGACGCTCACCGAGCGCGAGCGGGAGGTGCTGGGGCACATCGCGGACGGGCGCTCCAACCGGGAGATCGCGCGCAGCCTGCACCTGTCGGAGAAGACCGTGAAGACGCACGTGTCGAACATCCTGATGAAGCTGGACCTCGCCGACCGCACCCAGGCCGCGCTCTGGGCCGTCCGGCACGGGGAGGGCCGGGAGGCGTAGGGCGTCCCGCTGGGGCATGCCGCTGGGGCGTGCGGCCGGGGCGTGCGAGGGGTGCCGTCGCGCTGTGCCGGGTGGGAGGTAATCCGGGGCGAGGGACGCGAGGAACGGTTCTGGCGTATGCCGTTCGGCAGGGGGAGGGCGGAAATGACGTGATGGGGCGTCAGGGCGGTGTGCCAGGCTGAGCGCCGACATCGAACCCGGGGGAGGACCTGATGAACGCGCCGCGCAGCGAGTACGGGCCCGTCGTGCTTGCCAACGAACTGGAGCTGACGCACCGCCTGTTCGAGCGGGCCAAGCACCTCGGCCTGGTGCCGCCGCCGGACGTCGAGGACCGGCGGTGGTCCCCGGCGGCCGTGGAGCCCCTGCTCGAACGCCGCGCCGACATCGCCGCCGCGCTGGCGGCGGACGTCGCGGAGCGGGCCGCGAAGCTGGCGCAGGAGACGGCCCGCGAGCGCGATGCCTACGGTCCCGAGGTCCTGCGCCGACGGCTCGGGCTGGTGCGCTGGCAGTTCGACCAGGCGCGGGAGCGCGGGCTGATCCCCGAACCGGACGTCGACGGCCGGGCCTGGTCGCCCGCGGCGGAGGCCGAGCTGCGGGCCGGCGCCGCCGAGCTCACGGCCGCGCTGGGCGCCGTCCCCCGGGTGGGCGCCGGCAAGGCCGCCGTCGCCCTGGGCCACACCACCGGCCTCCCGGTGACGGCGGACGACATCCGCCGGCTCGCCGAGGCCGGGGCGCTCCGGGCCTCCGGCGAGTTCCGCGGCCACCCCACCTACAGCCGCGAGGCGTTGGCGGCGGTGCCGGAGGCCGCCGTCGAGGAGGCGGTCACCGAGCGGCTGCGCCGCGCCGAGACCGAGGCGGAGGCCGCCGCCGCGCTGCTGCGACAGCGGGTGGCGGAGAGCCTGTCGGCGGCGGAGGCGGCCGAGCAGCTGGGCTGGTCGGCCGCGCGGTTGGAGGCCGCCGTGGCGAAGGGCGGGCTGACCCGGGCCCGGGACGGGCGGTACGACCGGGCGGAGGTGATGGCACTGGTGGCGGCCGATCCCTGGCGGTAGGGCGGCAGGCGGGTGCTCCGGCGAGTGCTGCGCGGCGGTCCGGCGGGTTGGGCGGTCGGCTCGGTCGCGGGCGCGGGGTGCTGCGCGGTGGCGGCGTAAGCCGGGCGGTGGGCGCGGGTCCGGTGTTGGGCGCCGCGCGGTGGCCGGGCGCTGGGGCCGTTGAGCGCTGGGTGCCGTGCGGCGGTCGGGCTCGTCGGGCGGCGGGCGTGAGCTCGGTGCTGTGCGGTGGCCGGGCCTCCGGCGGCCTCTCTGCACGGTGGCCTCTCTGCACGGTGGCAGGCGGGCGGCGTTGGCGCAGGGCTCGCGGTCGGGTGGTGCGGGCGCGGGGCCCGCGCATGGCTGCTTTCCGGCCATGTCTTCGTCACCCCGGCCCGTCCCGCGCGCGGGAAGTCGGTCCGTCCGACCTCCCGCGCGGGTGCGGTGCCGTGAGGCCCAGAGGGGCTCAGTGGGGCTCAGCTGTCCTGGCGCTCGTCCACGAGGGCGTTGTAGGCGGCCACCTGGGCGCGGCGGGCGGTGCGGCGCAGCGGGTCGAGGACGGACTGGCGGGCGGCCATCTCCGAGGCGCTGACCGCCGCACCGTGGCTCCCGGCGGCGATCGTCAGGAGCGCGGACACCTGGCGGGCGGACTCCAGCACGCGCACGGCGCGGGCCGGGTAGCCGGGCGCGAGCAGCTCGGCGTGCCCGCGGCGGCGGTAGGCGTCCAGGGCCTGCAGCGCCTCCGGTCCGGCGCCGGCCACGTCGAGGCGGGTGAGCAGGAGGGTCGCCTCGCGCAGCCCGTCGGCGAGCTCGCGCTCGGCCTCGTGCAGGGACGGCACATCGGCCGGCGGGCCGTCGTTGACCGTCGAGCAGCGCCACAGCACCGTCGCCGAGCGGTCCCCGGCCGGGCCGAAGACCTCGACCTCGGGCACCAGCCCGAGCGGTGCACCGACCGCCAGGACGGCCTCGCCCGCGCCCATGGCCCGCTCGTTGAACGCCGCCGGGCCGGTCAGCCCGATCGGGTGCCCGGCCGAGGGGAGCGCCAGCCGCAGGCCCTGCACGCCGAGCACCCGCAGCCGGCCGAGCGCCCACGTGAGCCCGTGCTGCTCGCCCGGCTCGTCGCCGGGCAGGCCGGTCACCCGGTGGACCTCGTCGTCGCCGAGGACGGCCGCGGCGGCGTTGTCCGGCGGGACGAGCCCGGCGAGCAGGGCGTTGCCCCAGGCGGTCAGCCGCCCCGAACGGGGCTCTTCGTACGGATTGTCGGCAGGAGTCGCGAGCATCCGGCCAGCCTACGGAATCGGCGGTCATCCGCGTGGCGTAGGTTTGCCCATGCGCGTGCGGCGCACCGACCCCGTGCCCACCGGCTGCCGGAGTAGGCTCGCCGCCCGCACCGACGGCCGAAAATCTTGTATTGGGGAAGGCGTAGGCATGAGCGACGTGCTGGAGCTGGTGGACGTATCCGTGGTCCGGGAGGGGCGCGCGCTGGTCGACCAGGTCTCGTGGTCCATCTCCGAGGGTGAGCGCTGGGTCATCCTGGGCCCGAACGGCGCCGGCAAGACGACGCTGCTGCAGATCGCCTCCTCGTACCTGTTCCCGACCGCGGGCAAGGTCTCGGTGCTCGGCGAGAAGCTCGGCGAGATCGACGTCTTCGAGCTGCGCTCCCGGATCGGCCTGGCCGGTGCCGCGATGTTCGACAAGCTCCCCGCCGAGCAGACGGTGCTGCAGACCGTGCTCACCGCCGCCTACGGCATGACGGTCAGCTGGCAGGAGAGCTACGAACAGTCGGACGAGTCCCGCGCGCTCGCGCTGCTGGACCGCCTCGGCATGTCCAGCCTCACCGACCGCAAGTTCGGCACGCTGTCGGAGGGCGAGCGCAAGCGCACCCTCATCGCCCGCGCGCTGATGACCGACCCCGAACTGCTGCTGCTCGACGAGCCGGCCGCCGGCCTGGACCTCGGCGGGCGCGAGGACCTCATCCGCCGCCTCGGCGCGCTGGCCCAGGACGAGTTCGCGCCGGCGATGGCGATGGTGACCCACCACGTCGAGGAGATCGCCCCCGGCTTCACCCACGTCCTGATGATCCGTCAGGGCAAGGTGCTCACCGCCGGTCCGATCGACACCGAGCTGACCGCCCGCAACCTGTCGAAGTGCTTCGGCCTGCCGCTGACCCTGGAGCGCCACGGCGACCGCTGGTCGGCCCAGGGCCTGCCGCTGGGCTGAGCCCCCGTCCGACGACCGTCCGGCCCGCCACGGGAACCGGTCGCACGCGCGACCGGTTTCCGCCCCTGGACCTGCGGGAACTGTCCGCCACGAAGGCCCTTCGTCCCTAGGATGGATCCGTGGACAGCTGGATGTGGTGGCTCCTGGCCGCCGTCGGGCTCGGCATACCGCTGGTGCTCACCGCGATGCCGGAGTTCGCCATGTTCGCGGTCGGCGCGCTGGCCGCGGCCGGTGTGGCCGGACTGGGCGCGGGGGTGGTCTGGCAGACCCTGACCTTCGTGGTGTCCTCGGTCGCCCTGCTGGTGGTCGTCCGCCCGATCGCCTACCGGGAGCTCAGGAGGGGCCCGAACATCAAGATGGGCATCGAGGCGCTCCAGGGCGCCACCGCGGTCGTCGCGGAAACCGTCGACGGGGAGGGCGGACGGATCAAGCTGAACGGCGAGATCTGGTCGGCCCGCGCGCTCCACCCGGACTCGGTCTACCAGCCGGGGCAGCAGGTCGACGTCGTCGAAATCCAGGGCGCGACCGCCCTGGTCGTCTAGGGGAGAGTCCGTGGAACCCGTCCTTATCGTTTTGGTCGTCCTGGTCGTGGTGGCCTTCATCGCGCTGATCAAGACGATCCAGGTCATCCCGCAGGCCAGCGCCGCGATCGTGGAGCGCTTCGGCCGCTACACCCGGACCCTCAACGCAGGCCTGAACATCGTCGTCCCGTTCATCGACCGGGTCCGCAACCGCATCGACCTGCGCGAGCAGGTCGTGCCGTTCCCGCCGCAGCCGGTGATCACCCAGGACAACCTGGTCGTCAACATCGACACGGTGATCTACTACCAGGTCACCGACCCCCGGGCGGCGACGTACGAGGTCGCGAGCTACATCCAGGCGATCGAGCAGCTCACCGTCACCACGCTGCGCAACATCATCGGCTCCATGGACCTGGAGTCCACCCTGACCTCCCGCGAGGTCATCAACGCCGGCCTGCGCGGCGTCCTGGACGAGGCGACCGGCAAGTGGGGCATCCGGGTCAACCGCGTCGAGCTGAAGGCGATCGAGCCGCCGACCTCCATCCAGGACTCGATGGAGAAGCAGATGCGCGCCGACCGTGACAAGCGCGCCGCGATCCTCACCGCCGAGGGCCAGCGCCAGGCGCAGATCCTCAAGGCCGAGGGTGAGAAGCAGGCGGACGTCCTCCGGGCCGAGGGTGAGGCGCAGGCCGCGGTGCTGCGCGCCGACGGTGAGGCGGCCGCCATCCGGACCGTCTTCGAGGCGATCCACGACGGCGACGCCGACCAGAAGCTGCTCGCCTACCAGTACCTGCAGACGCTGCCCGAGCTGGCCAAGGGCGACTCCAACAAGCTCTGGATCATCCCCAGCGAGGTCGGCGACGCGCTCAAGGGCCTCGGCGGCGCCTTCACCGGTCTGACCGGCAACGGCGGCGCGAACGGCGGCGCGGTCGCGGCCCCCAGCGTCCCGGCCGCGGCGCCCGCGGCCCCGGCCGCCACCCAGGTGCCGATCGACCCGGCGGCCGGCCCGCGGCCGGTGGACATCGACAAGGGCGCGGCCCGGCCGCGGGTCGACCCGGCGCGCGAATACCGCAAGATCGACCCGGAGTGAGCCGGCCGCACTGACGCCGTGCGGCACAGGCCGAGGCAGTGGCCGTCGTGAAACCGGGACCGAGGCAGTGGCCGCCGCGAGGCGGTGACGCGGGAGGGCCCGCCGTCGCACCGACGAGGTGCGGGGCGGGCCCTCGGCGTGTCCGGCGGGTGTTCCGCATCGTGGTCGGGGCTGGTCGGTTCGGCGGACCGTCCGGCATGATCCCTTCGGACCCGGACGAAAGGAAGAGGTGACCCGTGACGCTCTGGGAGGCGATAGCCGTCCTGGTGGCGGGCGTCGGTGCCGGGACGATCAACGTGATCGTCGGCTCCGGCACCCTGATCACCTTCCCCGTCCTGCTCGCCGTCGGCATCCCGCCGGTCACCGCCAACGTGTCCAACTCCTTCGGCCTGGTGCCCGGTTCGCTCAGCGGCGTGATCGGCTACCGCCGTGAACTGGCCGACCAGGGCCGCCGCCTGCTGCGCCTCGGCACCGCCTCCCTGCTCGGCGGCCTGGTCGGCGCCGTGCTGCTGATCACCCTGCCGGGCGGCGCGTTCGACGCGATCGTCCCGGTGCTCATCCTGCTGGCGCTCGTCCTCGTGGTGATCCAGCCCCGGGTGGCCAAGGCCGTCGCCGCCCGCCGTCGCCCCGGCGGGGACCCGGACGGCAGCCTCGTCCTGATCGGCGGCGTCTTCCTCACCGGCATCTACGGCGGCTACTTCGGTGCCGCGCAGGGCGTCCTGCTGATGGCGCTCATGGGCATGCTCCTCCAGGAGGGCATCCAGCGCATCAACGCCGTGAAGAACGCGCTCGCCATGATCGTCAACGGTGTGGCCGCGCTGTTCTTCCTCTTCACCTCGACGGTCGACTGGACGGCCGCCGGGCTCATCGCCATCGGTTCGCTGCTGGGCGGCCTGCTCGGCGCCAAGGTCGGTCGCCGCCTGCCGCCCACGGCGCTGCGCGCGGTCATCGTGGTGGTCGGCCTGGCGGCCGTCACCAAGCTGCTGCTGGGCTGAACCCGGCCTCGCGGCACCGGGCCGGGGCCCCGGCGCGGGCGTATGTTCGTCGCAGTGCACGCCGATCCGCCGGCAGCGGATCCGACCAGGCTTGGAGCGCTTCGATGAGCAGCAGAGCACGGCTGACCGAGGACGAGATCGCGGCGGCCCTGACCGACGTGCCGCGGTGGTCCCGGGAGGGCGAGGCCATCGTCCGCACCGCCGACGCCCCGGACTTCCCGGCGGCGATCCGCGTCGTCGACGCCGTCGCCGAACAGGCCGAGGCGCTGGACCACCACCCCGACATCGACATCCGCTGGCGCACCCTGCGCTTCGTCCTCTCCACCCACAGCGCGGGCGGGCTCACCGGCCTGGACTTCACCCTCGCAGCCCGGATCGACGCGGCCCTGAGCGCCGAGTCCGCCGCCTGACGGAGGCCGGAGCGGGGCGCTCCGGTGGGCGTGAGATGCTGACTGCCGCAGTGCAGGCGGCTCGGGAGGGACGGAACGGATGGCGCAGGAGCCCTTCGGAGACGCCCAGCAGCAGGCGTGGTACCCCCAGCAGCAGGACTGGCAGGGCGGTTACCCCGAGCAGCAGCACGGCCGGCAGGCTCAGCACGTCCAGCAGGGGCACTGGCAGACGACCACCGGTTACGGGCAGGCCGAGTACGGGCAGACCGAGTACGGGCCGGGCGACTACGGCCAGGGCGCCGGGTACGGCGAGTACGGGCACACCCAGGACGGTCCGTCGGCGTACGGGCAGGGCGCCGGGTACGGCCAGGAGGGGCAGACCGCGTACGGGCAGGGCGGCTACGCCCAGGACCCGTACCAGCCTCACCAGCCCCACCAGCCGTATCACCAGTACCCCGGCTACGAGCAGCAGCAGTACTCCGAGTACGGCGAGTACGCCGCGTCCGACCCGCAGCAGCTCGCCGAGGACAGCCTGTACGTGCCGGCTGGCGCGGAGTACTCGGCCGACGGCTACGTGCACATCGAGTCCCCTGGGCCGGCGCCGGGTCCCGCTGGGCAGGGGGAGCCCGGGGCGCCGGCCACCGCCGAGCCCGTCGTGTCGTCCCGGTCGGCCTCGCGCCGGGGTGGCGACAGCGGGGGGAAGGGCGGCAAGGGCGCCAAGGACGCCAAGGACTCCAAAGGCGGCGGCTCCTCGCTCGCGGACAGGGCCCGGGCCGCCGCCGACGCGGTGCTGACCGGCGAGCACGTGCCCAGCCGCAAGGCCCTCCTCGTCCGCACGGGCGCCGGCGTCGCCGCCCTGGGCGTCCTGATAGCGGCCGGCCTGATGGTCGGCATCGAGGGCAGCGGAAGCGCCTCCACGTCGGGTGGCGGGGGCGGCGAGCCCGGCTTCGCCGTCGCCCACACCAAGGCGTGGTCCGCGCAGCCGGCCGCGGCCGCGCAGCCCGGGGCGGACGACACGCTGGTCGGGAGCTGGCTGCTCGCCGACGCGGTGGTCCGGGCCGACGCCTCCGGCGTGCGCGCGTACGACCTGGCGGCGGGCAAGCCCGGCTGGTCGGTCGAGCCGCCGGCCGCCGGGGCCGTCCCGTGCGGGCTGTCACCGAGCGTGAACCCGTCCGGCGTGGGCGCCGTGCTGTTCCGGGCCCAGGCGGATCCGAACAGCCCGTGCACGCTGCTCGCGGCGGTGGACACCAGGACCGGCAAGACCGCGTGGACGAAGACCCTCTCGGACGCCAAGGGCGCCTACACCGCGCACGTCGGCGTCACCGAGGACAAGATCGTGGCCGTCGGCGACGACCGGGCGATCGCCTGGGACGCGGCCGACGGCAAGGACGTCTGGCAGTACACCGGGCAGGGCAAGTTCTGCACGCTCTCCGGCGGGGTCACCGGCAAGACCGTGATGGTCGCCTCCACGTGCGCCGACTCGACCCCGGCCGGCCAGGCCGTCGCGCTCAACACGGCCGACGGCAAGGTCAGTTGGTGGCGCGGCCTGAACAACAACCCGAAGACGGTGACGGTGCTCTCCGCCGAGCCCGCCGTCGTCCTCACCACTGGCGAGAAGCCGGCCGACGACCGGGTGTTCGCGTGGGGCGCGAGCGGCGACCCGGCCGCCGAGATCCCGGTCAGCGGCGACGCCGGGCGCCTGGACGTCGCGCACGGCACGTTCTCGCCCACGCCCGGAGTCTTCTTCCAGGACCGGACGATGGTCACCACGCTGGTCCCGGCGAACGGCAACGGCGCCGTCGTCGCGGTCGGCTACGACCTCGACAGCGGGAAGCAGAGCTGGAAGGCCCCGGCCGCCGAGAAGGGCGTGCTGCGGGCGGTCACCCTCGACGGCGGCTCCCTCGTGCTCGCCGCCGACGAGCGCCGCGACCAGCCCGCCCACCTCTCCCGCTTCGCGGTGACCGGCGGCCACGAGTCGACCGGCGGCAACTTCCCGCCCGGCACCGGCTCGCTGCTGATCTCGGGCCGGGTGCTGATCGGCGGCGGCAAGGTCGTCGTGGTGCCCGAGCACTCGGCGAACTTCGGCACGGCGGCCGGCTACCAGGCGAAGGGCTAGCCGACCGCCACCCGCGAGCGAAGGGCTAGCCGACCGTCACCCGCAGGCGAAGCTAGGCCGCGGGTACGACCGGCAGCCAGTCGGCGAGCTCCCTGGCCTCCGAGTCGCGCAGGCCGAGCGCCAGCATCAAGGTCGCCTGCGGGGTCGGCACGAACGGGCGGCGCAGCAGTTTCATCCCCGCCTGCTCCGGTGTCCGGTCGGCCTTGCGCTGGTTGTCCTCGGCGCACGCGGCCACCGTGTTCAGCCAGCTGTCCTCACCACCGCGCGACCGCGGCTGCAGGTGGTCCACCGTGGTGGCCCGCCGCCCGCAGTACGCGCACAGGTGCTGGTCACGGGCCAGGACGCCCCGCCGCGACCACGGCGCCTGTTGTCGGAACGGCACCCGTACGTAGCGTTGGAGTCTGATCACCCGCGGCACCGGTACGGTGACGCCGGTCCCCCGGACCGTGCGCAGCGGATGCGCCTGCTCCACCACCGCCTTGTCCTGGAGCACCAGGACCACGGCGCGCTGGAGCGACACCGTCGTCAGGGGCTCGTAGCTCGCGTTCAGAACCAGCGTGTTGCGCACCTCGGCACACCCTTCCCACGGGCGTGCCACGGCGGCACGACCGTCTCCACACACGTCACTGCCGCCGCACGGCGGTGGGACCACTCTGAATGGGCCCGCGGCCGACGAACAACGGAATTTCCGGTATCGAAGGGCACCCGGAGCCGCGCGGGGGTCGAGCGACCGGCTCCCGGCCGGCGCGTCGGGGGAGCGGCGGACGGCGTCCCGGAGGAGCGGGGACGGAGCCTCGGGAAAACTCGCCGGCCGGGACCGCGTAGGCTCTATCAGGCTGGAGTCGTACCGACCCGGGGCCCGACCGAACCGGGCCAGCACCGGGCCGGACGCCCGATCGAAGGAGAAGCGTGACCGTGACGGACATCGTCGACGAGCTGCAGTGGCGTGGGCTGATCGCCCTGTCCACCGACGAGGACGCACTGCGCAAGGCGTTCGCGGACGGCCCGGTCACGTTCTATTGCGGCTTCGACCCGACGGCCCCCAGCCTGCACCTCGGCAACCTCGTGCAGATCCTCACCATGCGCCGCATCCAGCAGGCGGGGAACCTCCCGCTCGGCCTGGTCGGCGGCGCCACGGGCCTGATCGGCGACCCGAAGCCCACCGCCGAGCGCGTCCTCAACGACCCCGAGACGGTGGCCGCCTGGGTCGACCGCCTGCGCGGCCAGATCTCGCGCTTCCTCGACTTCGACGGCCCGTACGCGGCGCGCATGGTCAACAACCTGGACTGGACGTCCGGGATGTCCGCCATCAGCCTGCTGCGCGACGTCGGCAAGTACTTCCGCGTCAACAACATGATCGCCAAGGAGGCCGTCGCCCGGCGGCTCAACTCCGACGCGGGCATCAGCTACACCGAGTTCAGCTACCAGATCCTCCAGGGCATGGACTACCTGGAGCTGAACCGCCGTTACGGCTGCACCCTGCAGACCGGCGGCAGCGACCAGTGGGGCAACCTCACCGCCGGCACGGACCTGATCCGCAAGGCCGAGAGCAAGTCCGTGCACGCGCTGGCCACGCCGCTGATCGTCAAGGCCGACGGCACCAAGTTCGGCAAGACCGAGTCCGGCACGGTCTGGCTCGACCCCGAGCTGACCACCCCGTACGCCTTCTACCAGTTCTGGCTGAACGCGGACGACCGGGACGTCTCCAACTTCCTGCGGATCTTCAGCTTCCGCTCGAAGGCGGAGATCGAGGAGCTGGAGCGCGAGACCACCGAGCGCCCGGCCGCCCGCCTGGCCCAGCGCGCCCTGGCCGAGGAGCTCACCACCCTCGTCCACGGCGCCGACCAGTACGAGCGCGCGGTCGCCGCGTCCAAGGCACTGTTCGGCCAGGGCGACCTCGCCGACCTGGAGGCCCCGACCCTGGCGGCGGCGCTGGCCGAGGTCCCCAAGGCCGAGGTCGCCGAACTCCAGCCGGTGGTCGACCTGTTGGTCGCCGTCGGCCTGGCGCCGAGCCGCTCGGCCGCCCGTCGGACGATCAAGGAGGGCGGCGCCTACCTCAACAACGTCAAGGTGACGGACGAGGAGGCGGTGCCGACCGAGGCCGACCTGCTGCACGGCCGCTGGCTCGTGCTGCGCCGGGGCAAGCGCAACCTGGCGGCGGCCGAGCTGACCGCGCCGGCGACGGCGTGACCGTGTGACGCAGGCCGTGTGACGCGAGTGGCGTGACCGAAACCCGATGCCGCTGAGCAGCGGCTTCGACGACCGAGGGCGGGATCCAGCCGGATCCCGCCCTCGGCGTTTGACGATGTCGTCCAGGTGGCCTAGTGTTGAACGAGTCGCTGAAGCGGCCACACCACTTGGTAACCCCCACTCTCACCTCGAAGCCCATTAGCTTGGGTCGTTCGGCGTCTGCGCCGACAGGGTGAGCGTGAATTTCGGGTAACACCCGGAATGCGCTAATGTGGAGGTCGTTGCGGAAAGCGATCCCGGCCAGTTCGGGAAATCGGATGAATGAAACTCCGGAAAACGGAGCGGAAAACATCTGATAAGCTGGAAACACGAAAGAACGAAGCGCCCGGAGGGCCCGCTGGAAGGCGGCTC
>NZ_JBHVPD010000118.1:0-28773 GCF_042887525.1 Kitasatospora sp. NPDC057936 | reverse complement strand
GACAGAGCCGCGGGCGGGGCGCGAGCGGACCGCCCAGCTGTCACGGCGCCGGCCCCCCCCCCCGCCCCGCCGGGCGCCCAACCCGCCCGGGGGGCCGTCGAGGCGGTCTGGCGGATCGAGTCCGCCCGGATCGTCGGCGCGCTCACCCGCTACACCGGGGACTTCGAACTCGCCGAGGACGTCGCCCAGGAGGCGCTCGCGGAGGCGCTCGTCTCCTGGGCGCGCGACGGCGCTCCGGCCAACCCGGTCGGCTGGCTGCTCGCCACCGCACGGCGGCGCGCCATCGACGGCTTCCGGCGCCGCTCCGCCCGGGACGAGCGCTACGCCCGGCTCGCGGGCCGCCTCGCCGAGGGCGAGGCGGCCACCGGCGCCCTCCAACCGCCGGAGCGCACCGACGAGTTGCCGTGGGACCCGGACCGCGTCGACGACGACGTGCTCGCGCTCATGTTCATCGCCTGCCACCCCGTGCTCTCCGCCGAGGCGCGGGTGGCCCTCACGCTGCGCGTGGTGGCGGGCCTGTCCAGCGAGGAGATCGCCCGCGCGTTCCTCGTGCCCGTGCCGACCGTCCAGGCCCGGATCACCCGCGCCAAGAAGACGATCGGCGCCGCCGGCGTGCCGTTCGAGCTGCCGCCGGCCGACGAGCGCCGCACCCGGCTCGGCGCGGTCCTCAGCGTCCTGTACGTGATCTTCACCGAGGGCTCGACCGCCACCAGCGGCGACGACCTGCTGCGCACCGACCTCGCCCGCGAGGCGGTCCGGCTGGCCCGGATGCTGGCCGCCCTGCTGCCCCGTGAGCCCGAAGTGCACGGCCTGCTGGCCCTGTTCGAGCTCACGGCGGCCCGGTTCCCGGCCCGGACCGGGCCCGACGGCGAGCCGGTGCTCCTGGAGGACCAGGACCGGCGCCGGTGGGACCGCTCGGCGATCCGCCGCGGCCGGGCCGCCCTCGACCGCGCCGCGGCGGCCGGGCGCGGCCTCGGCCCGTACGGCCTCCAGGCCGCCATCGCCGCGTGCCACGCCCTGGCGCCCTCCGTCGCGGAGACGGACTGGGAGCGCGTCGTGCTCCTCTACGAGGCGCTCGGCCGGGTCGCGCCCTCGCCCGTCGTCGAGCTCAACCGGGCCGTCGCGGTGGCGATGGCGAGCGGCCCGCAGCCGGCGCTGGACCTCGTCGACGACCTCGCCGCGACCGGCCGGCTCGCGGGCTCCCACCTGCTGCCGACCGTCCGCGCCGAGCTCCTCTCCCGCCTCGGCCGTACCCCCGAGGCCCGCGCCGAGCTCGACCTGGCCGTCCGCCTCTGCGCCAACGCGCGCGAACGCGCCGTCCTCCTCCGCAAGGCCGCCGCCCTGGCGGACGGCGACGAGGAAATTCGGGGGTAAGTCTTGTCGGGCGCATGCCGGTTGCTGAATCCTGGCGCCCGCACCACCCAACCCTCACCCAAGTGAATACGGAGAACCCTGATGTCCCGTGACATCGGAGCGGACGCGCACGCCCAGCGGCGGCGAATACGGCGCACCAGACGCCTCATCCACGCCGTGACCGCCGTGGCGGTGCTGCTCACGGCCGCCGTCGGCGCCGACGCGGTGGCCGTCTCGCCGGCGGCGGCCCCACCGCCGCCGCCCTCGACCGCCGAGCAGGAGAAGGGCATGCGGGCAGGCATGCCGTTCCAGGACCCGGCCACCGTGGACGCCACCGGCAGCGCGAGCCCCGACCTCACCCTGACGCTCGACGCGGCGCGCAGCCGCTTCGACGTCTCCGGGCGCGAGGTCTACGGCGCCTCCTACACCGGCTCGTTCGTGGCGCCCACCGTGCGGGTGGCGCCCGGATCGACCGTCACCGTCCACCTGGTCAACCACCTCCCGGTCGCGACCAACCTGCACTTCCACGGCCTGCACGTGTCCCCGGAGGGGCAGTCCGACGACCCGTTCCTGTGCGTGGCGCCGGGCGGGTCCACCACGTACCGGCTGGAGATCCCGGCCGACCACGCGCAGGGCACGTTCTGGTACCACAGCCACGCGATGGGCACGTCGTGCCCCATGGCCGACGGCATGGCGGGCCACGACGCGGGGTTCACGCCGGGCGACGTGGAGAACCAGATCTTCGCGGGCCTGTCCGGCGCCCTGATCGTCGGGGACGACCGCACGCTGCTGCCGGCGGGCCTCCGCGACGTCACGGCGCACACCGTCGTCCTCAAGGACGCCCAGCTCGACGCGGGCGGGCACATCCTCCAGGGCACCGCGGCGGACCCCCTCCAGTCCGGCAACCCGACCGTACGGCTCGTCAACGGCCGCCTCCGGCCGGTGCTCCCGATGCGGCCGGACGAGACCCAGCTGTGGCGGCTGGTCAACGCCGGGGCCGACATCTTCTACCGGCTCCGGCTGGACGGCCGCCGCTTCACCGTCGTCGGCGAGGACGGCACGCCCGTCGCCGCGATCACCACCGCCGACGAGTTGCTGCTGCCCCCGGGCAAGCGCTACGACGTCCTCGTCACCGCGAGCGGCACCCCCGGCCGGACCGTCCTGCGCACCGCCGCCTACAGCAACGGCCCGCAGGGCGACGCCTATCCGGACGTGCCGCTGGCCACGGTCGCCGTCACCGGCCGCCCGGCCCACCGGCTGCCGGAGCCGACCGGCGCCCTGCCGACCGCCCCGGCCGACCTCGCCACCGCGCCCGTCGCCCGGCGGCGCACCCTCGACCTGTCCGAGAGCGCCGACGGCAACACCTTCTACATCGACGGCCAGCAGTTCGCGATGGACCGTTCCGTCTTCGACACGCCCGCCCGGCTCGGCACCGTCGAGGAGTGGACGATCGTCAACCACTCCGGCGAGGACCACCCGTTCCACCTGCACACCACCGCGTTCCAGGTCCTGCCCGTCGACGGCGCCGCCCAGCCCTACACCCACCGCCAGGACACCGTCCCGGTGCCGCACGCGGTCGACGGCGTCCCGGGCCGGGTCGTGATCCGCGTCGCCTTCGAGGACTACCCGGGCCGTTGGATGTTCCACTGCCACATCGCGGCGCACGAGGACAACGGGATGATGAGCTACATCGACGTCGTCCGCTGAACCTCGCGGGCCACCTGCCGACCGTCCTGGCGCGCCTCGGACTCCTCGGGCCGCGCCAGGGCGGCCAGCCGGCGGGCGGCCGATCGGCGCTGGACCGCGCCCAGGGCCGTCACCACCGCGCCGAGCCCGATCCAGCCGACCGGGCCGGCCGTCATCACCACGCCGGTCAGCAGCAGCGGGCCGGCCGACTTCTGCACCGACTGGGACATCCCGGCGACGCCCAGGTAGGACGCCCGCGCCTGCGGCGGGGCCAGGCTCACCGCCAACTCCCAGGAGCTGACCGAGCGCAGCAGTTCGGCGAACGTCACCAGCGCCCCGGCCGCGAGCAGCGCCGCCGAGGCCGCCCACGCCCCGCGCCCGGTCGAGGCCGCCAGCAGCAGGCAGCTCGCGAGCAGCGTCACGCCGTACCAGGCCAGCGACTTGACCGCCCCGCTCGGCCCCTGCGCCCAGGCGGAGACGCGCAGTTGGAGCACCACCACGAGCACGGTGTTGAGCACCAGGAAGGCGGGCACGAGGGCGTGCGGCGCGGTGGTGTGGTGGACGAGCCAGAGCGGGAGGCCGACGTTGAGCACGGAGTCGTCGAGGTTGAGCGGCATGTCGAGGAGGACGAAGAGCAGGTAGCCGCGGTCCCGCCAGGGGCTGCCGGCGGCCGGCTCGGGCCTGCTCGGCGCGGTGCTCCGCGTCACCACGAGCCCGTGCCCGGCCGGTTCGCCCGTCCGCCGGACGAGGGCCGCGGCCAGGACGAAGGAGAGCGCGTTGGCCAGGATCAGCGCGCGGTAGGCGGTCACCGTGCCCACCGCGAGCCCGGCCGCCGCGATGCCCGCGCCGAGTGCGTAGCCCGCGTTGGCGACGCTGCGGAAGAGTGCCTGGTACTCGCCGCGCCGCTCGCCCGCGACCCGGGTCGCGAAGAGCATCTCCAGCGTTTTGGCGCCGCGCTCGCCGAGGCAGGTGAGCGCGACGAGGAGCAGCATCAGGACGTACTGGTCGACGACGAGCAGCAGGGCCATCGTCCCGAGGCGCAGCAGGTGGCACGCGGTCAGGAGGCCGCGGACGGTGAAGCGCTCGGCCGCCCGCCCGGCCAGCGGCGAGCCGGCGATCCCGGCGACGGCGGCGACGCCGAGCAGGAGGCCGAGCCGGCCGGCGTCGAGTCCGCGGACGAAGGTGAAGTACAGGACGGAGGCGGCGGCCCAGACGCCGGTGCCGGTGCGGTCGACGAACTGGGCGAGCAGCATCGTGCGGGCGTCCGGTCCGCCCGGTGGCCGCCGCAGCTGTCCGATCAGCCCGCCGCCGCTTCCGTTGGCGCTCCGCCCCATGGTGCTCCCCCGTCCCGTTCCCCGGGGCTCACCCCCGGATCAATCTCGACATCAAGATACTTCACATCAAGAGTTCTGGCGAGATCCGGGGGCCCGGGTTCCGCTCGCACCGGTGCTGCCGCCACACTGTCGCGAGCGCAGGAGAGCAGGGGCGCGAGAGCACAGGAGAGCGGAAGCGCGGGAGCGCAGGAACACAGGAGCGCACGAACGGACGGGGGCCCGGGCATGGCACGCCGCAGGAACAAGAAGCAGAAGAGACCGCTGAGCGACGGAACGTTCCGCCCGAATTCCGCCGCCGGGAAGGCCCGAAAGCGGCGGCCCCGCAAGGACCGGCCGCTCAGGCCGCGGACCGTCCGCATCACGGCGCTGCTGACCGGGCTGCTCGTGCCGCTGCTGGTCGTCGGCCTGATGGTGCTCGGCGCGAACCCGGACTACAGCCTGCCCTGCGCCGTCGCCGCCGTGATCGTGTTCATCGCGGGGCTCGGCGGCCTGATGGCCCTCCGGACCACCGGGTGGGTGCTGTGGCCGGGCGTCGTGCTCGGGATCGCGCTGCTCGTCCTGCCCATGAGGGCCTTCCAGGCCGAGGTGATCGCGCACCGCGGGGTGCGGACCGACGTCGTGGTCACGTGGGCCCACTCGGCCAAGGACAAGCGCGGCGTCGTCAGCTGGACGTGCGGGATCCGCCATGCGGACGGGACGCCGCTGCCGCACGGCGAGTACAGCGGGTCGGGTTGCGGCGGCCCGTCCGACGCGGGCCGGAGCACCGTCGTCCTGGCCGACCCGGACGGCTACGTCCCGCCGGTCGCCGCCGACTACGACCTGTCCTTCGTCGGACTCGGCGTCTACGCGGTCGCCGGCGCGGGTGCGCTCTGGGGCCTGCTGACCCTGGCCGCCGCGCGCCGGACGCTGCGGAAGCCCTCCTGACTCACCGTCACCCCCCTTCGCCAGTCGAGCGTCCCTGTGATTATGTGGCCTCCCGTGCCCACGTCCAGGGAGACCGACATGCCCCGAACGCCGCAGCAGATCTTTGAGAGCTACGTCCACGCCGGACCCCTGTCCCGCGACGCCGACGCCCTCGCCGAGACCTTCACCGAGGACGGCGTCTTCGAGGCACCGTTCGTGCCCGCCGACGCCGACTTCCCGCGGCGCCTGGTCGGCCGCGAGCAGATCCGCAGCGCGATGGCCGAGCAGTACCGGCGCGGCGGGAAGGTCGGCCGCACGCCTAACTTCGCCAAGTCGAGCTACGTGCTGCACACCACCACCGATCCGGACGTGTTCATCGCCGAGATCGACACGGTCTTCGACGGGGAGGGGGACGAGGGCGACACCACGGCCTCGCTCGTCCAGATCTTCCGGATCCGCGACGACCGGATCGCCCGTCTGCGCGACTACTTCGCACCGGACTTGGTGGACTGAGCACGCCGTTGCTCCGCCCGGGTGGGCCCGCCCGCGCGCCCAGGCGCGCCGGCGGGTCCGGCTCGCTAGCTTGACCGGCATGAACGCCCCGGCCTCCCCCACGCCCGCCATCGCGATGCTGCGCCTGCTCGGCGGGTACCAGATCGCCCAGGCCCTCTTCGTCGCCGCCAGAGCCGGCCTAGCCGACCAACTCCTCGACGGACCACGCCCGTTGGCCGAGCTCGCCACCGCCACCGGCCTGCGCCCCGACCCGCTGGCCCGGATCGTCCACGCGCTCGCCGGCGAGGACGTCTTCGCGCTCGACGCCGACACCGGGCTGGTCCGGCTCGGCCCGCTCGGGCGCACCCTCGCCTCCGGCGTCCCCGAATCCGTCCGCAACATCGCCCTGATGTGGATGGACTCGCACTACCGCGCCTTCGGCGAGCTGTGGGGCACCGCCGAGACCGGCCGTCCCGCCGCCGAACTCGCCTACGGGGAACCGTTCTTCGACTGGGTCGGCGAGGACCCGGCCCGGGTGGGCGCGTTCACCGCCGCGATGACCGACTTCGCCCGCGCCATCCGCCACCACGCCCTGGACGCGGTCGAGCTGGACGGCGCACGGACCGTCGTCGACATCGGCGGGGCGGACGGCGCCGTCCTGGCCGTCCTCGCCCAGCGCGACCCGCACCTGCGGGGCACCGTCTTCGACCTGCCCCACGTGGTCGCGGCCGCCCCGGACGTCCTGCGCGCCCACGGGGTCGACGACCGGATCACGACGGCGGGCGGCGATTTCTTCGTCGAAGTGCCGCCCGCGGAGGACTACTTGGCCTGCTTCATCCTGCACGACTGGTCCGACGAGAAGGCCGGGCACATCCTCGCCAACGTCCACCGCGCCGCCACCGCGCCCGACGCCCGCCTGATCCTGGTCGAGACCGTCCTCGACCAGGGCGCCGCCCCCGAGGTGGCCTCCCTCCTCGACCTCACCATGCTCGGCATGCTCACCGGCCGCGAACGCTCCGCCACCGACTGGCGCGACCTCCTCGCCGCGTCCGGCTTCCGCCTCGACCGGATCCGCACGACCCAGGGCCCGATGTGCGTGATCGAGGCGACCCGCCTCCCCTGACAATTCGACCGGATTCCCCCGAAGAGCGAAATCCCCATTCCGAAGGAATACCGCCGCAAAACCACCCGGAACATGACGACCCACCAGGGATCCGCCGGGGCGGCCGGCGACTTTGACGGGCGAGGAATGCGGGCGATAGCGTCCGATTGATCGTTTCTTTGCCGGCTCGGGGGGTGCTGGTGCCTCCCGGGCACGTCCTCTTACGGGAGATTCTGGTGCGTACAGCTCGAAGACTGGCCTGGCCCCTCGGCGCAGCCCTCGCGATACCCGTGATGGCCGGTTCGGTGCCGGCGGCGACCGCCGCCGAGGCCGCGCCGGCGCCGGTCGCGGCGGAAGGGTTCGGCTACCCCGATGCGGCCAAGGTCCTCGCGGACCGGAACATCACCCTCACGGCCGGGGACGGGCACATCGTGCTCGCCGACTGCGCCTCGGGGCCCGGCCTGGTGCAGCTGTACAGCCGCACGGCCAACCCGAGCCTGGTGTGCTTCCGGATCACCGGGCCCACCGGGTACCTCGCCCTGCAGATCCCGCAGGTCTACAACATCAAGGGCGACGACCACACCATCAAGGCCACGCTGAACACCGCGGGCACCGTCAGCAGCCTCGACGTCAACAAGAACGCCTGGACCCCGGTCGGCGAGGGCGACGCCACCAGCTCGACCACGCTGCTGGAGCTCAACGCCACCGACGGGCCGGCCGCCCCGGCCGCGGGCACCGACTACCAGGCCGTCGGCACCGTCGCCTTCGGGCAGCCCGGCCACCCGGGCTCGCGCTCCTGCACTGCCGCCCTGGTCGACCGCAACTGGGTCCTGACCGCCGCCTCCTGCTTCGGCGACAACCCCGCCGCCGGTGCGCCCGCGACCGCGAGCACCGCCACGATCGCCGGCCACACCGTCGGCATCGCCGAGCTCGCCACCCGCGGCGACCGCGACCTCGTCATGGCCCGCCTCGCCACGCCGGTGGACGGCCTCACCCCGCTCGCCGTCTCCGCCACCGCGCCCGCGGCCGGCGACAGCCTGCGCGTACCCGGCCACGGCCGGACCGCCACCGAGTGGGCGCCGTTCCAGGTCCACACCACCACCCACACCGTCGGCGCCGTCGCCGCCACCGGCATCGACACGGCGCCCGCCGCCGGCGCGGCCGCCCTGTGCCAGGGCGACGCCGGGGCCCCGCTGCTGCGCGACCGCAACGGCACCCCCGAGATCGCCGCCGTGGCCGTACGCTCCTGGCAGGGCGGCTGCCTGGGCACCCCGGCCACCGAGACCCGTACCGGGGCGACGTCCTCGCGCGTGGACGACCTCGGCGCGTGGGTGCAGCAGGTCCGGGCGACCGCGACCGGCTGGAAGACCCAGGCCCTGGTCAAGGGCGACAACGGCCTGTTCCAGGCCACCCGCCTCTACGACGGCAGCTGGACCGCGTTCCAGGACGTCCAGGCCACCGCGGGCAGCATCGGCGGCGTCAAGTCCGTGGCCGCCGCCGGGATCAACGGCGACACCCACGTCCTCGCCCTCGGCGGCGACGGCCGCCTCCACCACTCCCTGCGCAAGCCCGACGGCACCTGGTCCGCCTTCGGCGACGTCAACCAGGCCGCCGGGGAGCTCGGGAACATCACCCAGGTCTCGGCCTCCTCGATCGGCGCCGACCTGCACGTCGTGGTCCTCGCCGGCGGCCAGGTCTTCCACACCGTGCGCCACGCCGACGGCACCTGGACCGGCTTCGGCGCCGTCTTCGGCGCCGCCGGACCGCTGAACGGCGTCACCTCCGTGGCCGCCGCCGGCACCGGCAGCGAGCTGCAGGTCGCGGCCGTCGCGGGCGGCACCGTCCAGCACACCGTCCGTGCCGCGGACGGGACCTGGAGCGGCTGGGGCTCGGTCGCCGACGCCGCGGGCCCCATCGGCACCGTCGCCTCCGTCGCCATGGCCCGTCAGGGCGGTGACATGGACCTCGTCGCCGTCACCTCGACCGGCGCCCAGTTCCACACCATCCGCTTCGCGGACCGCACCTGGCAGCCCTTCCGGCCGCTGACCGGCGTCCTCGGCAACATCACCGCCGCCTCCGTCAGCGCCGCCCCCGTCGACGGCGACGCCCAGTTCGCCGTCACCACCACGGACAACCGCGTCCTGACCACCGCCCGCCACGCCGACGGCACCTGGGCCCCCGTCCAGACCCCCGACCTGACGGCCGTTCCCGGCAACCACACCGGCACCGCCATCACCGGCACCCTCTGACGACCGTCACCCGACCGTCCCCACGGACGGCCGGCGCCACGTGACGATCGCTCCCGCGGCCGCCTCGCCCCACCGGGCGGGGCGGCCGCGGCCGTCGGGCCCCGGAATTGTCAGTGGTGCGTGCAAGGATCGCCGCCATGACCGAGGAGACGTTCGACTGGGGTTCCTTCCTCACCCGCTGGAGCGAGGAGTGGGCCGACACCTGCACCGAGCCCGCCGACGAGCCCGCCGACGAGGCCGCGCGGGCGCGCGGGCTGGGCTTCGGGCCCGCCGCCGAGGAGCGGATAGCGGCGGCGGAGGAGCGGCTGGGGCGCCGACTGCCGCCGTCCTACCGGGAGTTCCTCGCGGTCTCCGACGGGTGGCGGCACGCGGGCGGGTTCATCGACCACCTGGCCGGCGCCGGGGAGGCCCGCTGGCACGAGGACGCCGACGGCCTCGGCGAGCACTTCGACGAGGGCGAGCTCGACGGCATGTGGGCGCGCGCGCTCCAACTGGACGTCGAATCCGACATGACGTACGTCCTGCTGGATCCGCAGGCCGCCGACGAACACGGCGAGTGGGCCGTCTACTGCCATCAGGTGTGGTCGCACTCCCCGCCCACCCGGCACGACTCCTTCCGCGAGTTCATGCTCGCGCAGTACCGGGAGTTCCACCGCCTCGCCGCCGACCACCACGCGGAGCGGCCGTTCGCCAACGACACCACCCGCCGCCTGGACGCCCAGGTCGAGGCGGCCCGGCTCGACGCGCTGCGCGGCGACCACGAGCGGGCGGCCGCCGCGCTCGCCGACGCGGCCGGGTACGGCCGGCCCCGGGCCAAGGGCATGCTGCACCAGTTGCGCCGCCTGCTGGGGCGGACGTACCTGGTGGACTACGGCTCGCTGCCCGCCGACCCGCGCTACCTGCGCGAGGTGGTGCCGCTGCTCGCGGTCGAGCAGGTGGCGAACCGCCACGACGCGACGGTCTGGGGCTACCGCGTGGGCGTCTCCTCCGGCCGGCACCGGGAGCAGGCCGACGAGGTGCTGCGCGAGGTCGAGGAGCGGACGTTCCGGTACACCGCGGAGGGCCCCTTCGGCGCGGCGGTCGAGCAGGCCCGCGAGCAGGCCCGCTGGGGGCGCACGGACGCCGCCTGGCACACGCTGCTCGCCGCGCTCCCGCAGTGGACGCCGGTCGGCCCCGACCACCTGGCCCCGGTCGGTCTGCTCGCCGACCCCGTCCTCGGGCCCCTGGTCACCCCGGAGCGCGCCCTCGCCCTGCTCGCCACCCCCAGGGACGGCCGCCCGGCCCCGCCGCCGACCGGCGGCCCGCGGGACGCGGACGAGCTCGCCTGGCTCGCCGACCACCGCGAGGCCTACCGGTTCGTCCTCGTGGAGGGGGTGCACCCGGCAGACCTTCCCGCGCGCCTCGGTGCCGAGGACGCCGCCCTCGGCGCACCGGCGACGCCCGACGAGACCCACCTCGAAGTCGTCCGGGCCGGCGGCAGTTCCTCCTACGACTCCTACAACTCCTTCGTTTCCTACAACTCCTACGACACCTACGACGACCGGGCCCGCGCCGCCGTCGGCCACGCGGGCGAGTCCGGCTGGAGCTTCGCCTTCGACGCCCACCCCGCCCGTCACGACGAACAGCGCTACGTCTCCCCCGCAGCGGCCTCCTCGCACGGCACGCGCGCCGTGGTGGTGTGGTCCGCACCGGATCAGGGCCTCTTCCACCTCTCCGTCGCCGAACAGGGCACCGAGCTCTACGCCTTCACCGTCCGGGGCTCCGAGATCCACCGCACCTGCACGGACATACCGCCCGCCCTCGACCCGGACGTCCTGTTCGCGCCCGGGGGCGAGGGCCGAGCGGAGCGCCGGGCCCTGGCGGCGATCGCCGTCCACTTCGGTGTGGGCCTCCCGCGCTTCGCCCTCACCGAAGGCCGCCTCCACCACGTCACCACCCGTTCCTGGACCAGTCCCCCGGGCCCCGGCGAGACGTACGCCCGGATTTCCCTGGGCGGCTCCGGCGGCCGGTGATCGCGGCCGGTGATCGCGGCCGGTGATCGCGGCCGGTGATCGGCGCAGCACCCGGAGGAAGCCGGAACGACCGCGGCCCGGACGCCGGTCGGACGTCCGGGCCGCGG
Source organism: Kitasatospora sp. NPDC057936 (assembly GCF_042887525.1). Lineage (NCBI taxonomy): Bacteria > Bacillati > Actinomycetota > Actinomycetes > Kitasatosporales > Streptomycetaceae > Kitasatospora > Kitasatospora sp. NPDC057936. The sequence goes on along the minus strand of NZ_JBHVPD010000118.1, from coordinate 17,535 downwards.
CGGGGGTGCCGCCGGCGTCAGCCGATGGTCAGCCGGAACGGTCCGGCGAGCACCGAGTAGCCGTCGTTGGCGAGGTAGTAGGCGTCGTACGCGCCCGCGCCGCCGATCTTGCCGGTCGACAGCGTGACCGCACCGCTCTGGTTGGGCGTGTAGGCCCAGGTCAGCGAGGAGCGGGAGCCCGGGGTGACGCCCGCCGGGTAGACGCCGACCCAGTTCTTGACCGCGACCTGGGAGGTGTTCGGCAGCGCGTACCGGAGGGTGACGTTGCCGCCGCCCGCGACCTCGTTCAGGTCGCCGGTGAGCGTCGGGCCGGTGGCCGCGGACGGGGCGAACGCGGCGTTGAGCGGGGTCGCGTAGGTGTCGTTCGCGGTCAGCCCGGGCAGGCCGAGGGCGGACTCGATGGTGCGGCCGATGGAGTAGTGGTCGTAGTGCAGCGGGCTGCTGGTGCCGGCCGGGACGGTGCCCTGCGAGCCCACCGCGACGGTGGCGACGTGGTTGTAGGCCTCGCCCGAGCTCTCGTCCCAGGTGAGGAGCAGCAGGGAGCGCTGCTGGGTCCACGCGGGCGAGGACAGGACCGGGGCGAGGGTCTGCTTCAGCCAGCCGTCCTGGACCTGCAGGCTGGTGGCGCTGCCGTTGCCGGAGGCCTCGCCGTCGTAGTAGTCGTCGGCCGCGATCCAGGAGAAGTTCGGGGTGGTGGCGGCCGACTGGAGGTCGGTGGTCAGCTGTGTGGTGTCGAAGAGGTGGGCGGCGCAGCGGGCCGGATTGCCGCTGATGTCGGTGTAGTTGATGAACGGCGCGTCGTCGGGCATGTACTTGGCGTCGTACTGGGTGGTGGTGTTGCAGGGCGTGCCCATGCCCTGCTCGTAGGCCTTCCAGGTCTTGCCGGCGTCCTCGATGGTGTCACCGAGGTTGCGCTGCGGGGAGTTGATGTTGGGCCAGTAGGTGGCGCCCTTGGTGTACGCGTCGCCGCCGGCGATCGCCATGTAGTTCTCGTCGCTCGGGTGGTAGACGCCGTGCGCGTCGGTGAGGGTGGCACCCTGGGCCATCAGGCCGTGGATGAACGGGGTGTCCGCCGGGTCGTTCATGATCTGGGCGTAGTCGGTGTTCTCCATCATGACGGTGAACACGTGGTCGTAGCCGGGCACGGCGGACGCGGGCGGGCTGACCGGGGCGGGGGCGGCGACGGGGGTGTCGAGGGTGAGCGAGAGGTTGTCCAGGTAGCCGGTCTCGTTCGTGGTGGAGAGGAACTGCACCTCGACCTGGATCGACCGGGCGCCGGCCGGGACGGCCCCGGTGGCGGTGCGGGAGAGGAACTTGGTGGCGAGGCCGCGGTCGGTCGCGGAGACGGTCGGCAGCTTGGCGGTCGTGCCGACCGGGTTGCCACCGGCGTCCTTGAAGTGCAGGCTGACGGCGACGTAGCCGCCGTACGTGGTCCAGCCGCCCAGCCAGCCGGCGAGGTCGTAGTGCACCCCGCCGCCGTCGATGGCCGTGGCGGCGGAGGAGACGTCGACGGTCTGCGACATCGAGCCGTCGCCGAAGTTGCCCGGGCCGAAGAAGGCCTTGCCGGGCGTCCTGCCGTCGTTCGGCAGGCCGAAGGAGCCGACGCCCTGGCACAGCACGTTGACGCCGCCGGCCTGGACGGTCCAGCCGGGGACGGTGGTGGCGGCGCTCCAGTCGTTGGTGCAGTAGCCGCCGGCCTCCGCGTCGCCGTTGACGATCAGGTTGCCGCTGCCCGCCGCCGCGTGGGCGGTGGCGGGGGCGGCGACGGCCGTCGCGCCGAGGAGGGGGAGTGCGGCGAGCAGCCCGCCGAGGGAGCTCCAGCGCAGTCTCATCAGGGGTACCTCGTCCCGTTGGTGAGGGTGGTCGCCATGGCTTCGCGCCATGAGCGGACATAGAAGTACCGGCCGGTGCTGTCCGAGGGAAGAACGGCGACCGAACTTGGTCAGACAACTTTGCGTGAGCGGCGAGGTGGCACGGGCACGATCGGAGCCGTCGGTCCCCCTGGCCGGCTCCGTACGCCAGACTGTCCGGCGTAGCGGGACGGCAGGACGCAGCAGGGCACGGGGAGGAACGGCAGTGGTCAGCGACATCGTCAAGGAGCTGGGGGCGGCACTCGGTCGCACCGGCACGGTCCGCCTCGGGGCGGACCACCACCGCCTGACCGTTCCCGTCGCGGGCGGCGAGCTCGCGGTCGACGTGATCGGCGACGCCACGGCGCGGCGGGTGGTCCACCTCCTCCCCGGCGGCGGACTCAACGTCGCCGCCAACTACTGCACCGCGCAGGGCCGGAGCCTCGCCCGCTTCCTCACCGACCACGGCTACCTGGTCATCGGGACGACGCCCCGCGAGGACGCCCTCACGCCGGAGGCCCCCGACGACTGCACGGCCTGGGGCCTGGACTCGCACCGGGCGGACCTCGAACGCGTCATCACGGCCGCCGACGCCGTCACCGCCCTGCCGTACGAGCTCCTCGGCCACTCGGCCGGAGCCGCACTCGCCCTGGACACCGCCGCTCGCGCCACCGCCGCACGCGCCACCGCCGCACGCGCCACCGGCAGCGCCGGTCCCCTGCGCGTCCTCGTCCTCGACACCACCGGCCCGTACGATCCCGCGACGGAGCCCGAGCTGGTCGCGAAGGCGGAGGCGCTCACCGACCTCCTCCAGCAGCAGCTGGACGCGGGTGCCGGGACCCTCGACCCCGGCCTCAAGGGACTCTTCGCCCGCGCGGCCACCGCCCCGGACGCGCCGAGCGGCATGCCCCGGCCGGTGCCCCAACAGGCGGGCGAGCCGGGGCGGTTCAGCAACCTCGGCCTGCTCCACTACGCGCTCACCCACACCCGTGACCTGCCCGGCCCCGCCAACTGGATCTACCACCGGGGCCACAGCGGCGGTACCCACGCCTTCGGCCCCACCCCCGCCGAGGACCGCTTCACCCTGACCCACACCCCGCTGGCCGTCTGGGCGGAGGCGATCGAGCGCCTCGGCAGCGGCCTCCAGCCCACCGCCCTGCTGCGCGACCTGGCCGCCGTGTGGGCGGGGCGGACGGACGTCCACCGGATCGACTGGGCCGCGATCCGGGCCGACGTGGTCTGGATCAACGCCGAACTCGGGCGTGGCGACCACGACTCGGGCGCCCGCCTGATCCGCGCGGGCGGCGCCCGGGTGGACTACCGTGTCGTCCCCGGCTACGGCCACGGCGACGTCGTGTGGTCGGACACCGCCGAGCAGGACGTGTGGACGTCCCTGCTGCCCGGGCGCTGAGCGCGGTCGTACCGGCAGGGCCGCGTCCACGTCCGCGTCCACGTCCGCGTCAGGACAGCGTCCACACCTGGTTGTCCGCCTCCGAGCAGGCCTGCACCCTGACCCACTGGGCCATGCCGTCGGAGGTCAGGCACTGCTTGGTGGAGGAGTTGACGACCTGGTAGCCGCCGGGGACCGGGACGAAGGACCAGAGCTGGTTCTCCGCGCCCGGCGGGTTCGTCCAGACCTGGATCCGGCCGGTGGTCAGTTCGAGGTCGAGGACCTTGGTGTAGTTCGTCGAGCCGTTGCGCAGGAGGTAGCGCCCGTCGGAGAAGTAGTCCAGGCGCCACTGCTGAGCCGGGGAGCGGTTGGCCGGATAGGTGCCGACGCGGTTGCCGTCCTTGTCGACGGAGTAGGCGTTGTCCAACGCGTTGCTCCCGAGGGAGAGCTGCGCCAGCGGGGGCAGTTGCGGCGCCGGCTTCGGCGCTTGCGTGGGCTGCGGCTGTGGCTGCGGCTGCGGCTGCGGGGCCGCCGTCGGCACCGCGGGCGGCACGGTGGCGGTCGGCTGGGCGGGGGCCGGCGCCGGCGCCCCGGTGGTCGGCGCGGCGGAGGGCGGCTGGGCCTTCCCGGTGGGGGCCTGGCCGGTGACGGGCAGCGTGGCCGGCGGGGCGAGCGCGCCCGCCGGCACGGGCCCGGCGCTGGGGCCCGACGTCGCGGCGGACACGGGCACCGGGCCGCCCCCGTCCCCCGCGCCCGGGCCGGCGGAGGGCGTCGGCGTCGGCGCGTCGGGCGTCGGAAGGCCGCCGGACGGGACGTTCGGGTCCGGCGGCACCGCACCGCCCGGGTCCCCGGACCGCCCGGCGCCGGCCGTCGGCCCCGCGGCGACGGCGTCGCCGTGCGGCACGCCGCCCGCGCCCGGCCGGCTCACCACCGCCCCGGTGGCGCCCACCGCGCCCAGCACGGCCATCGCCACGACCGACACCACCGCCCGCCGCCGCAGGCCGGTCCACGACCGGCGCCCGGCGACGGGTCGTTGGCCGGTGTGGACCGCAACCGCGGGCACGCCCTCCGCGGCACCCGCCGCCAGCGCCTCCCGGACGGCCTCCGCCATCGCCGCCGCGTCCGGCCAGCGCTCGCCCGGGTCCTTCGCCATCGCCCGCTCGACGATCGCCCGCACCGGCCCGGGTATCGGGTCCGGCAGCGGCGGCACGGGCTCCGTCAGGTGCTGGAGGATCACCTCCAGCGCGGTCTCCCCGTCGAACGGCAGCCGCCCGGCCAGGCACTCGTAGAGGACGACGCCGAGCGCGTAGAGGTCCGCCGAGCCGGTGACCGGCCCGGTCGAGGCCTGCTCCGGCGCCTGGTACGCGGCGGTGCCGAGGACCATCCCGGGGACGGTCAGCCGGGCGTCGCTGCCGGGGCGGGCGATCCCGAAGTCCGCGATCACCGTCCGGTCGCCGCACACCATCAGGTTGGCCGGCTTGACGTCCCGGTGGACCACCCCGGTCCCGTGCGCCGCCACCAGCGCCTCCAGCACCTGGAGCGCCATCCGCAGCGCCTCCTCGGCCGGCAGGCTGCCCCGGCGCGCCAGCACGGCGCTCAGCGGCTCCCCCTCGATCAGCTCCATGACCAGGTAGGCGACCTGCCTCCCGATCACGGGGGCCTCGCCGTGCCCGAAGTCGTAGACCCCGACGATGCCCGGGTGCCGCAGCTGCGCCATGACGCGCGCCTCGGCGTGGAAGCGCTCGGCGAATCCCGGCTCGTCCAGCAGGACGGGCTTGACGACCTTGACGGCCACCCGGCGGCCGAGGACCTCGTCCTCGGCGAGCCACACGTCGCCCATCGACCCACCGCCCAGCCAGTCCACCAGCCGGTAGCGGTCGGCGAGCACGGTGCCACGCATGGTTCTCCCTGAGTCAAGTCGCATCGGTTGCGCGCACGCCGTCGACCGGGGCGCCCCCGGAGATCATGGGGCCGCTCGATAAGAGCTGACTTGTCGTCGGATGAACACCGCCCGCTGTGCGGGGATTCGGCGCGTTATGGCGCCATGGTCAGCCCCGCCGGTCCGGCACCCCGGCTGAGCACGACGGAGCGGATGTGGTCGAGGGCCGTGGCGTAGTCGGCCCGGCCGGGGTCGGCGCGGGCGGCCTCCCGCAGGTCGAGGACGCGGTAGGGCGGCCCGAGGTCGGTGACCTGCGGGACGAACTCCGCCTTCGTCACGGTCCACCGCCGCCCGGGCGCGGCCGGCGGCGAGAAGGTGAACCGGGCGATCGAGGACCAGTTGCCGCGCGGGTCCTCGGCGCCCGTGGGGTTGAACATGTGGCCCGCGAGCTGGTCGCCCATGCCGTAGACCGTCCAGGTGTCGTTGATCTTCTCGTAGGCCTGCGGGATGTGGGCGTGCGTCCCGAGGACCAGGTCGACCACCGGCCGCCCGGGCTCCGGCTCGGCGGCGAGGTCGCGGGCCAGCGCGAGCTGCTGCTCGTTCGGGGCGTCCTGCCACTCGGTGCCCCAGTGGACGCTGACCACGACGACGTCCGCCCCCGCCTCCCGGGCGGCCCGCGCGTCGGCGAGGATCCGGTCGCGGTCGATGAGGTTGACGGCCCAGGGCTGCCCCTTCGGCAACGGGATGCCGTTGGTGCCGTACGTGTAGGCGAGTTGGGCCACCGTCGCCCCGCCCGCCGTGAGCAGCGCGGGCCCGCCCGCCTCCTCCTCGCCGCGCGCGGACCCGGTGTGCTTCAGCCCGACGGCGTCCATGGCGTCGAGCGTGCGCCGGATCCCGGCCGGCCCGTCGTCGAGCGTGTGGTTGGAGGCGGTGTCGCAGGACGCGTACCCGGCGTCCTTGAGCGCCCGGGCCACCTGCGGGGGCGACTTGAACGACGGGTACCCGGTGAACGGCCCGCCGTCGGCGCCGTACACCGTCTCCATGTGACAGATGGCCAGGTCGGCGGCCCCGATGACGGGCTTGACCCCGGCGAGCATCCGCGTGAAGTCGTACCCGGTGCCCCCGGCGTCCTCCTTGGCCTGCTGGATGATCTCGGTGTGCGGCAGGACGTCCCCCGTCGCCACCAGCGTGAACGCCCGCGGCCCCGGGGGCGTCGGCACGGCCGTCGGGCTCGTGGCCACCGACGGAACGGCCTCCGGCACCGGCGGCCCGCCGCACCCCGCGAGGGCGAGCAGTGCAACGGCCAGGAGCACCTCACGGCGCGGTGATCTCATCATCGTGTCGTCCCACAGTCGGCGGATATGACCCCCCGTCCTCCGACTATGGGAGCCCACCCCCGCCCCTCCCGTCCCCCACGCCCCACCGCGCCCCGACCTCACCCGACGAGGCGAGCCCGGGCCGCGGGGACCGTGCGGCCCCGGCGGGAGCCTGCGGCCCGGCAACGGCGGGACGTCAGAAGGCGATCCGGACCTTCAGCGCCGAGCGGTCGTCCATCGCGCGGTAGCCGTCCGGCACGCCGTCGAGGGTGACGGTGCGGTCGAAGACGAGGCCCGGGTCGATCGCGCCGGAGAGGACGTCGGGCAGCAGCTCGGGGATGTAGGCGCGGGCGGGGGCGACGCCGCCGACGACCGCCACGTTGCGGTCGAACATCTGCCGGATGTCGACGCCGGCGCTGCCGCCGTGCGGCACGCCGACGTAGCCGACCGCGCCGCCGTCGCGGGCGATGGAGATCGCGGTGCGCATCGACTCCTCGGTGCCGACGGCCTCCAGGACGGCGTGCGCGCCGGTGCCGCCGGTCAGCTCCCTGACCGCCTCGATCGCGGCCTCCCCGCGCTCGGCGACGACGTCCGTGGCGCCGAACTTGCGGGCGATGGCCGTGCGCGCCTCGTGGCGGCCCAGCGCGATGATCCGGCCGGCGCCGAGCCGCTGCGCGGCGAGCACCCCGCACAGGCCGACCGCGCCGTCGCCGACCACGGCGACCGTCGCGCCCGGACGCACCCGCGCCGAGACCGCCGCGTGGTGGCCGGTGCTCATCACGTCGGACAGGGCGAGCAGGCCGGGCAGCAGCGCCTCGTCCCCGGCCGCCTCCTTGGGCAGCCTGACCAGGGTGCCGTCGGCGAAGGGGACCCGGACGGCCTCGCCCTGGCCACCGTCGGAGCCGACCTCGCCCCAGAAGCCGCCCCGCGGGCAGGAGGTGTGCAGGCCGTCGCGGCAGAACTCGCAGGTGCCGTCCGACCAGACGAACGGGGCCACCACGAAGTCGCCGCGGGCGAAGCCGGACACCTCGGCGCCAACCTCCTCGACGATGCCGAGGAACTCGTGGCCGATCCGCTGCCCGGCCACCCGGGGCGCCACGCCGCGGTACGCCCACAGGTCGCTGCCGCAGATGCAGGCGTTGACCACCCGCACGACGGCGTCGGTCGGCCGCCGCACCACCGGGTCGGGCACCTCCTCGATCCGGATGTCGGTGGGGGCGTGGATCACGGTGGCGCGCACGGAACTCTCCTGGCACTGCTCATGGGACCTGGACTGGAGCAGCCAGGGTCGCCAACCGGGCGCACCCGTGTCCAGCTACATCTCCTACACCGCTTCCTTAAGATGAACTGATGCTCGACGTTCGACGACTCGTCCTCCTCCGCGACCTGGAGGCCCACGGCACGGTCACCGCCGTGGCCGACCTCCACGGCGTCACGCCGTCCGCCGTCTCGCAGCAGCTGCGGCTGCTCGAAGAGGAGACCGGCACCCGCCTCCTGGAACGCACCGGCCGCTCCGTCCACCTCACGGCCGCGGGCCGCCGCCTCGCCGGCGACACCGAGCACGTGCTCGCCGCCCTGGAGCACGCCCGCATCCGCCTGCACGCCGAGACCGGGAGCCCCGCGGGCCCGCTCCGCCTCGCCTGCTTCCCCAGCGCCCTCGTACCGCTGGCCGCCCCGCTCGGCACCGCCCTGAAGACCGCCCACCCGGACGTGCGGCTCCACATCACCGAGGCCGAGCCCGAGGCCGCCGTCCGGCTGCTGCTCCAGCGGCGCGCCGACCTCGCCGTCGTCTACCGGTACGACAACCTGGCCACGCCCCCGCACGCGGACGTGGAGACCCGGGCGCTGCGGTCCGATCCCTTGGTCGCCGTGCTGCCGTCCGGTCACCCGGCGGCCCGGCCGACGGGTGCGCCGATCGACCTGCGCGAGCTCGCGGACGCCCACTGGACCACCGCGCCGCCGCAGACCGCCTGCGGCGCCGCCGTCCTCCAGGCCTGCCGCTCGGCCGGCTTCACCCCGCGGGTCAGGAACGTCTGCACCGACTTCTCCGCGATGATCGCCCTCGCCGAGAGCGCGGGCCACGCCGCGCTGATCCCCCGGCTGGCCACGGCCCACCTGCCGTCCACGCTGACCGCACGGCCGGTGGCGGACGACACCCTCACCCGCAGGATCGAGGTCGCCGTCCGCCACAACACGGCGCACGAACCCGCGATCGCCGCCGGCCTGGACGTGCTCCGCACGCTGGCCGGTGGCCCGTGAGCGGCTCCGGCTCAGCCCAGGGTGCAGGCGAGCTGCGCCTTCACCGCGTCGAAGATGTTCTCCTGGGCACGGCAGTCGGCACTGTAGACGTCCTCCCACTTGGGGCTGATGAAGTGGACGTTCACGATCTCGGTGATGATGCTGACGCCGCCCTGGGCCTTGATGGTGTTCTGGGCGATCAGCACCTGCGGCGTCGGCGCCGTCTGGGCGCCGATGACGCCGCCCTCACCGTAGAACAGGTTGGTGATCTTGGTGTAGACGGTGACCTTGTTGCCCTGGATGTTGTTGCCGATGATGGCGACCGTCCAGTCCTTGTAGTTGCGCTGCCAGGCGTAGTTGGTCGCCCGGTTCAGGGCGGACACGGTGCCGTACTGGGCCTGGACGATCCAGTGGTGCCTGCGGGCACCCGGGTCGCGGGGCTGCGCCGGCTCCCCCAGCCGGGCACCGCTCGCCGAGCCCAGCAGGGGCGCCGCACTGGCCGGCGCGGCGATGCCGCCGGTGACGGCGAGGGCCGCGGCCCCGGCGACCACGGCCGTCTTCCACTTCCCGGCGAGCTGACTGGTTGCCATCGTTGTTCTCCTCGTTCCCTCACGTCCACAAGCGCCTGGGCATCACCCGGCGCCCATGACTCTCGCCGACCGGTCACGGGGCGCACATCAGTCATTTGACGGTGGGCACCGAGGCCGCCGGCGTCCTACGTCACCGGCCTCCCTCCGTGGATGCGCAGTAGTAGGCTGAGCTGGAGAAATGATCTTCAGGAGAGACATGTCCGCCGCCAAGCCCCGCGTCCTGTTCGTCACCGACCTGGCCTACCCGGCCCGCGGCCGCCGCTACTGCGACGAGGACATCCGGCTCTCCGCGCGCCTGCGCGAGGACTTCGACGTCGCCCTGTGCCACCCCCTCGACGCCGCCACGCTGATGGACGCCTTCGACCTCGTCCTCGTGCGCAACAGCGGCCCGGTGCTGAACTACCGCGCCGCGTACGAGGCCTTCCGGGACCGCGCCCTCGACCGCGGCACCCGCGTCTACAACCAGCTCACCGGGCGCGCCGACATGGCCGGCAAGCAGTACCTGGTCGACCTCGATGCCGCCGGGTACCCCGTCATCCCCACCGCCGACCGGGCCGAGGACCTCGGGCGGCTGCCCGTCGTGCCCGAGTACGTCGTCAAGCCGAAGCTCGGCGCCGACTCGATCGGCCTGCGGATCGTCCCCCGCGAGGAGCTCGGTTCCGTCGCGTTCGGGGACGGCGTCCTGGTCCAGCCGCTGGTCCGCTTCGCGTACGAGGTCTCGTTCTACTTCGTCGACGACGCCTTCCAGTACGCGCTGCACGCCCCCGACCCCGAGCAGCGCTGGCGCCTCGAACCGTACGGACCCACCGCCGCCGACCTCGACTTCGCCCGCCGCTTCATCGCCTGGAACACGATCGAGCACGGCATCCAGCGCGTCGACGCCTGCCGCACGCCCGAGGGCGACCTCCTCCTCGTCGAGCTGGAGGACCTCAACCCCTACCTCTCGCTCGACCTGGTCGACGAGGCCACCCAGGACCGCTTCGTCGCCGCCCTCAAGGCCTCCCTGCACGAGCTCGCCGGGACGCCGGAACACGGCTGACGGGCCGCCCGGATCGGGCGGCCCGTCTCCTCACGCCGCGCCGGTCACGGCGCGAGGCCGTCCGAACGCCGCCAGCTCACCAGCCGGGCCCCGTCCGGCGGGACGTCGACCACCTCCTGCCCGAAGACCCGGTTGATCGAGCTGTGCCCGCTCAGCGAGATGTCCGCCCCGTAGACGTGCAGCGAGACCGCCCGGCCGGTGCCGCCGTTCGACACCCGGTGGATGTCCTCGTCGGGCGGCACCAGGAGCTGCACCCGGCCGGGCGAGCAGGTGGTCCGGCCGGCCGGCACCAGCACCCTGCGGCCGGAGCGGGGCACCCGCCACAGCCGGTACGCCTCGTCCACCTCCACGCCCTCCAGCACGCCGGACACGCACCAGGCGACGTGGTCGTGGACCGGGGTCGACTGCCCGGGCAGCCAGGTCAGGGCCACCACGGAGTGCGTCGGTCCGGCGTGCAGCAGCCGCTGCGCGTAGCCGTCGGTGTCACCGGCGCACAGGTCGTCCGGGACGATCAGCCCGGCCCGCAGGTACTTGCGCAGGGTGTCCGCGGTGAGCTGGGCGGTCAGGACGTCGGCGGCCGCGTAGCGCGCGAGGTCGGAGAGGAACTCGTCGAGATTGGTACGGGTTTCCACGGCTACCGCCCTGCCCCGGTGAGGGCCCGGACCTCCAGGTCCTCGAAGGACCGCCCGTCCGGGTCCTCGTCGCGACGGCGGCGGCCGCCGGCCAGCGAGCCGAGGACGGCGGCGGCGAACCCGATCGGGATCGAGACGACGCCCGGGTTCTGCAGCGGGACCGGCGCCGTGGTCGTGCAGGAGATCAGCGCCGTGGCGTTGCCGACCTCCTTGCTGGTCACCGCCACCCCGCAGTCCTTCGCCTGGGCGGCCGTCAGCTTCACCGCGTGGACCGTACCGCTCGCGCCGCCCCAGCAGATCGGGGAGAGCAGCACCAGGCCGATCGAGGCGACCAGGCCCGCGTAGATGCCGCACTTGGCACCGAAGGTGGTGAAGCCCCGCCAGAACAGGGTCAGCAGGATCGCCGGCAGGTTGGCCGAGGCCGCGATGGCGAAGGCCAGCGCCACCAGGAACGCCACGTTGAGGTCCCGGGCGAAGATCGACAGCACGACCGCGACCGCGCCGATGACCACGGCCGCGACCTTCGCCGTCCGCAGCTCCTGCCGCTCCGTCGCCCGGCCCTTGCGGATGACGCTGGCGTAGAGGTCATGGGCGAACGACGACGAGGAGGTCAGCGTGAGCCCCGCGACGACCGCCAGGATGGTGGCGAACGCCACCGCCGCGATGAAGGCCAGCATCAGCGAGCCGCCGGTGGTGCCCGCGCCGCCGCCGAGGTGCTCGGCCAGCAGCGTGGCGGCGGTGTTGCCGGACGGGTCCTTCTCCCTGATCGTCGCCGTGCCCACCAGTGCGGCCGCGCCGAAGCCCAGCACCAGGGTCATCAGGTAGAACACCCCGATGATGCCGATCGCCCAGTTCACCGACTTGCGCGCGTCCTTGCCGGTCGGGACGGTGTAGAAGCGCACCAGCACGTGCGGCAGCGCCGCGGTGCCCAGCACCAGGGCCACGCCCAGGCTGACCAGATCGAGCTTCGACCAGCCGTCGGTCGACCCGTACTTCAGGCCGGGCTGGAGGAAGGCATCGCCCTTCTTGGACGCCGTCGCGGCGTCCCCGAGCAGGTGGCTGAGGTCGAAGCCGTACTTCGCCAGCACCCACAGGGTCATCGTGGCCGCACCGGCGATCAGCAGACCCGCCTTGACGATCTGCACCCAGGTGGTGCCCTTCATCCCGCCGACCACCACGTAGACGATCATCAGGGCGCCGACCCCGACGATGGTCCAGATCTGCGCGGAGGCGCCCTTGACGTCGAGCAGCTGCCCCACGATCGTCGCCGCGCCGACCATCTGCGCGATCAGGTAGAAGATCGAGACCACGATCGTCGACACGCCCGCGGCCGTGCGCATCGGCCCGCTGCGCAGCCGCGCGGCCAGCACGTCGGCCATGGTGAACCGCCCGGTGTTGCGCAGCAGTTCGGCCACCAGCAGCAGCGCGACCAGCCAGGCGACCAGGAAGCCGATCGAGTAGAGGAAGCCGTCGTACCCGGCCAGCGCGATGATCCCGGCGATGCCGAGGAACGAGGCCGCGGACAGGTAGTCGCCCGAGATCGCGATCCCGTTCTGCAGCGCCGAGAACTGGCCGCCGCCGGTGTAGAAGCCGCCGGTGCCCCGGGTGCTGCGGCGCGCCCAGAGGGTGATCACGAGGGTCACCGCCACGAGGGCGACGAACAGGCCGATGGTCAGGCCCTTGTGCGAGGCCGGCTGCGCCGCCGCGGCGGCGAGCTCGAGGTGCTGGGTCATGCCTGGGCCTCCGTCGCTTCCCGGGTGCCACGACCGGCCGGAGCCGCCGGGCGGTTCGCCGTCACGTCGCGCAGGGCCGCGGCCAGCGGGTCCAGCCGCCGGGCCGCGAACCGCCCGTAGGCCAGGGCGATGCCGAACGTCGAGACGAACTGCAGCAGCCCGAAGACCAGGGCCACGTTGACGTTCCCGGCGACCTTGGTCGCCATGAAGCCGCGGGCGTAGGCCGAGCAGAGCACGTACGCCAGGAACCAGAGCAGGAACGCCGCCGTCACCGGGAAGACGAACCTGCGGTAGGAGGCGCGCAACTCGGTGAAGCGCGGATCGTCGCCGATCCAGGGCGTGTCGCGGCGCGACGACACGGCGGGGTCGATCATGTCAGTCCTTCGGAGCGGTGCGGAACTTGCCGATGGACCGACCGTAGGAACCCGACGTCGACGCACGGTCAACGCGCCGTCAACGCGCGTCAACCGATCCGTCGGAGGCGTCCGGCCCCCGGCGGAGTGAGGCCGGGCAGGAGCGTCAGGCGCGGCCGAGGACGCGGTCGACGGTGATCTCCAGGACGACGCGGTCCGGGTTGACGCGCGGCTCGCGGTAGCGGGCGGCGTAGCGGCGCTCGGCGTCGGCCACCTCCTCGGCGGCGGAACGCACGACGGCGACGCCCTCCAGCGTGGACCAGCGGGCGCGGTCGACCTGGCAGACGGCGACGCGCTGGCCGCCGGGGCCGGCTTCGGCGACGTTGCGGGCCTTGCGGCTGGTGCGGCTGGTGATCACCCGGGCGATGCCGGTCTGCGGGTCGAAGGTGACGCCGACGGGTACGACGTGCGGGGAGCCGTCGGGGCGCCGAGTGGTGAGGGTGGCGATGTGACGCTCGCGCCAGAAGGCGAGGAACGCGTCGTCGAGGTCGCGGGGGTCGTGGGCCATGGCCGTGATCGTACGGCCCCCGGGGCGGGCGCACCCGCCCCGGGGCCGCCGGGCGTCAGTGCCCGCGGGCGATCCATTCGGGCAGGGCCGGGGCCTCGGCGCCGATCGTGGTCGGGTCGCCGTGGCCGGTGCGGACCACCGTCTCGGGCGGGAGGGTGAGGAGGCGGTCCCGGATGGAGTCGATGATCGTCGGGAAGTGCGAGAACGACCGGCCCGTCGCGCCCGGCCCGCCGTGGAAGAGGGTGTCGCCGGTGAAGACGGTGCCGAGCTCCGGGGCGTGCAGGCAGACGGCGCCCGGCGCGTGGCCGGGGGTGTGCAGGACGGTCAGCGCGGTGCCGGCCACCTCGATCCGCTGGCCGTCGGCGAGTTCGCCGTCCGGGAGGCGCTCGGGGTGGGTGAGCTTCCACAGCGGGAGGTCGTCGGGGTGCAGCAGGATCGGCGCGCCGGTGCGCTCGGCGAGCGCGGGGGCGGCGTCGACGTGGTCGTTGTGGGCGTGGGTGGAGACGATCGCCAGCAGTCGGCGCCCGCCGAGCGCGGCCTCGATCGCGTCGGCGTCGTGCGCGGCGTCGATCACCACGGCCTCGGTGTCGTCGCCGACGATCCAGACGTTGTTCTCCACCTCCCAGCTGCCGCCGTCGAGTTCGAAGACCCCGGCCGTCACGAGACGGTCCACGCGCGCGGTCACAGGACCACCACCGAGCGGAGCACGTCGCCCTGGTGCATGCGCTCGAACGCCTGCTCCACCGCGTCGAGTTCGATGGTCTCGGTGACGAACGCGCCGAGGTCCAGGCGGCCCTGGAGGTAGAGGTCGATGAGCATCGGGAAGTCCCGGGAGGGCAGGCAGTCGCCGTACCAGGAGGACTTGAGGGCGCCGCCGCGGCCGAAGACGTCGAGCAGCGGGAGCTCCAGCGTCATCTCCGGGGTGGGCACGCCGACCAGGACGACGGTGCCGGCGAGGTCGCGCGCGTAGAACGCTTGCTTGTAGGTCTCGGGGCGGCCGACCGCCTCGACGACGACGTCCGCGCCGTGGCCGCCGGTGAGCTCGCGGATGGCCTCGACCGGGTCGGTGGTGCGGGAGTTGACGGTGTGGGTGGCGCCGAGGCCGCGGGCCGTCTCCAGCTTGCGGTCGTCGATGTCGACGGCGATGATCCGCGCCGCGCCCGCCAGCCGGGAGCCCAGGACCGCCGCGCCGCCGACGCCGCCGCAGCCGATCACGGCGACCGAGTCGCCCCGCCCGACGCCGCCGGTGTTGATCGCGGCGCCGAGGCCCGCCATCACGCCGCAGCCCAGCAGGCCCGCGACGGCCGGCTCGGCGGCCGGGTCGACCTTGGTGCACTGGCCGGCCGCGACGAGGGTCTTCTCGGCGAACGCGCCGATGCCGAGCGCCGGGGACAGCTCGGTGCCGTCCAGCAGCGTCATCTTCTGCTTCGCGTTGTGGGTGTCGAAGCAGTACTGCGGACGGCCGCGCCGGCACGCCCGGCACTGGCCGCACACCGCGCGCCAGTTGAGGACGACGAAGTCGCCCGGGGCGACCTCGGTGACGCCCTCGCCGACCGACTCGACGACGCCCGCGGCCTCGTGGCCGAGGAGGAACGGGAACTCGTCGTTGATCCCGCCCTCGCGGTAGTGGAGGTCGGTGTGGCACACGCCGCAGGCCTGGATCCGGACGACGGCCTCGCCCGGCCCCGGGTCCGGCACGACGATCGTGGTCACCTCCACGGGCGCGCCCTTGGCACGCGCGATGACTGCCTTGACCTGCTGGGCCATCCGTTTCCACCTCCGTCGGCCGGGGCGCCGTCGCACCCGGCGTGACCTGCGTCGAACCACTTGCCCACGAAGCGTATCGTCCACGCCCGCGCCCGCCCGGCGGGCGGGTCCGGTCACCGGATCACCGTCCGCCCAGGTCCCGGGATATGACGGCGGCATACCCGGAGCCGATCGCGGCCCAGCTCGGCCGGGGGCGCACGGAGGGCGCCGGGCGCCCGTGCGTGCGCGCCGAAGTGCCCGGAAAGCATCGGCGTTGGCCGGAAGTACCGCAGACGCGCGGACCGCCGCCCACGTACGGTCGTAGCAGAAGCGGTCCACGCGATGACGCTCAGCACACTCCCGTGACGACCGGCGCGCCCCGGCACGACCGGCGCGCCCGACCTCGCCCGCCCCGGTCCCACCCGGTCCCACCCGTCGGCCGGGTCCGCGTACCCGGACCCCGGTCCCGTCCGATCCCGGTCCCACCCGCCGGCCAGAGCCGAGCCGTCCGCCGGCCCGCCCCACCCGTCCCCCGCACCTCCCCGGTTCCACCCCCCGCCGGGCCGCCCGCGCGGCCCACCGCCCTGGAGTCTGGAGTACGGATGTCCGCCGAGAACAGTGCGACCGGTGCCGGCACCGGCACCGCCCCGCTCACGCCGCTGCACTGCCCGCGCCACGCCGAGGCCGGTCCGCCCCGGCTCTCCGCGCTGCCCACCGGCACCCCGGTCTGGCTGGTCAGCCGGCACGCCGACGTGCGGCAGGTCCTCACCGACCCGCGGCTCGGCCGCGCTCCGCTGTACGCGCCGGACGCGCCGCCGCTCACCAACGCGCCCAACCTGCTGGACGATCCGAACAGCATGCTGAACATCGACGGCACCGAGCACCAGCGGCTGCGCCGCACCGTGCAGCGGGCGTTCACGCCGCGCGCGATCGCGCGCTGGCGGCCCTGGGTGGCCTCGGTGATCGAGGGCCTGATCGACGAGCTGATCGACCACGGCAACCCGGCCGACATCGTCGCCGGTTACACCCGCCCGCTGCCGGTCGCGGTGATCAGCCGGCTGATGGGGCTGGACAACCTGGACAGCAAGCGGCTCGCCCACTGGAGCGACCACGCGCTCTCCACCACCGCCCACAGCGCCGAGGCGATCGTCACCGCGATGGGCGAGTTCGCCGAATTCGGCTCCGCCGTGATCGCCGAGCGGCGCGCCGACCCGGGCGAGGACCTGGTCAGCAGCCTGCTGGCGGCCGCCGCCGAGGACGGCTCGATCACCGAGGGGCAGCTGGTCACGCTCGTGATCGGGCTCGTCGTGGCCGGGCACGAGACCACGATGACGTCCCTCGGCAACGCGCTCGTCTACCTCCTGGGCGACGGGCGCGACGCCTGGCAGCGGCTGGCCGCCGACGAGGCCAGCGCCGCCGCCGCGACCGAACAGCTGCTGCGGGCCGTGCCGCTCGGGGACACCGACTACTTCCCCGGCCTGCTGCGGCGCACCGTGGAGGAGGTCGAGATCGGCGGGGTGGTCATCCCGGCCGGCAGCGTGGTCGCCGCCGACACCAGCGCGGCCAACATGGACCCGGAGGTCTTCACCGGGGACCTGCTGACCGAGCTGTTCTCCCCGCTCGTCGCGCCGATGTACACCTTCGGCGCCGGACCGCACCACTGCCTGGGCGCGTGGCTGGCCCGGATGGAGCTCGAACTGGCCCTGCACCGGCTGGCCCGCCGGCTGCCCTCGCTGCGGCTCACCGACCCGGCCGGCTCGATCGACTGGCGGCGCGGGCTGCTGACCCGCAGTCCGAACTCGCTGCAGGTGGCCTGGTGACGGCCGGTCCAGAGACGGGTGCCGAGACCGGCTCCGCGGCGGGCGCCGAGACGGTCGTCGTCCGCGTCGACCGGGACCGCTGCATCGGCTCCGGGATGTGCGCCCTCAGCGCGCCCGATTCGCTGGCGCTCGGGGCGGAGGGCCTGGCCGAGCCGGTGGCCGGGTACGGCGGGGACGGCGCGGAGCTGACGGCCGAACTGACCGAGGCGGTCGACTTCTGTCCGGTCGAGGCGCTGACGCTGTACTCGGCGCGCGGCGGGTACCGGATCGCCCCGGCGGAGTGAGTCCCCGCGGTGCCGCCCGTCTCGCCGCCACGGGCGGCACCGCGGCCCGGCGTTTTTAATGAGCCGTGCTAAACAATGCATTAGCATATCGAACTTT
>NZ_JBHVPD010000117.1:0-29327 GCF_042887525.1 Kitasatospora sp. NPDC057936 | reverse complement strand
CCCCACCCCATCCCCCAGACCCCTGACCCACCACCCCGGGGGATGGAAGGAGAGCGAGGAAGGCGGGCCGTCAGATCGGCGGGGCCCGCGGGGTCCGCGGGCCCCGGCCGGTCCGGGACCCGGCCGAGTCGGCCGGCTCGGCCGTGCCGTGCGCGCCCGCCTTGTGCGCTCCGTGCGCGCTCTGCGGGTGCACGGCCACGCCGAGGGTGGCCGGGGAGTCGCCCGTGACGGCGATGTCCCCCGACCGATCGGTGCGCAGCACCGTCGCGCCGAGCCCGCGCAACCGGTCCACCGTCCGCGGGGACGGGTGCCCGTAAGAATTGCCCTCACCGCACGAGATCAACGCCAGCCTCGGTCGCAAGGCGTCGAGCAGGTCCCAGTACTGATGGGCGGACCCGTGGTGCGCCACCTTCAGGACGTCCACGCGCCCCAACCGCCCCGACAACGCGGCCTGCGCCGGTGGCTCCAGATCACCCAGCAACGCCATCCGCACCCCGCCGCCCACCGTCACCACCATCGCGACGCTCGCGTTGTTGGCACCCGACGCCTCGACGTCCGTACCCGCACTCGGCCAGACCACGTCCCACGCCAACTCCGCTCCCGCCGAGCGACGTTCACCCCGCCTGGCACGAATCAGCGGCACGCCCGCGCCGGCCGCCCACCCCGCCACCCGGGCCGCCTCGCCCGGGGGATCGTCCAGCGTGGTGCTCTCGATCGCGCCGACTCTGCGCCCCCGCAGTACTCCGGGCACGCCCTCGACGTGGTCAGCGTGAAAGTGCGTCACCAAAAGCAACGGCACGCCCGTAACGCCCAAGTCCCGCAGGCACCGATCGGCCGCGTTCGGATCCGGCCCCGCATCGACCACCACCGCACTGCCCGGCGCATCCGTCCGCAGCACCAGCATGTCTCCCTGCCCGATGTCGCACATCACCATCCGCCACCCGGGCGGCGGCCAGCCCGTGGCGATCCGGCTCAGCACCGGTGGGCGCAGCAGCACCGTGATCAGGACCACCAGCAGCACACCGGCCACCAGCGCCCGCACCCATCGCCGCCGGGGAGGACGCGCACCGGGCTCCGCCCGCCGGGGCAGCAGCAAGGGCGCCGCCCAACAGGCCGCCAGCGTGGCCAGCCCGACCGTCATGACCCCGAACCACCCACCGGGCCAGGCCAGTTGTCCACCGGGCAGCTCGGCGCCCCGCCGCGCCACCAGGGCCAGCCAGCTCGCCGGCACCCCGGCCGGCTCCGCGAGCAGCCGGGCCAGTGCCGGGGAGAGCGGCTGCAGCACGAGCACCCCGAAGCCGAGCAGCGTCGCCGGGGCCACCGCCAGCTCGGCCAGCAGGTTGCACGGGATCGCGACCAGGCTGACGTGTCCGGACAGCACCACCGTCACCGGCGTGCACAGCGCCTGGGCCCCCGCCGTCGCCGCGAGGGCGCCCGCCAGGTGGTGCGGCCAGCGCCGGGACCTCAGCGCCTCGGCCCAGTGCGGCCCGAGGACGAGCAGCCCCGCGGTGGCGAGCACGGAGAGCAGGAAGCCGTACGACCGCGCCAGATAGGGATCCAGCAGCACCAGGACCAGCACCGCCCCGGCGAGCGCGGGCACGGCCTGCCGGGGACGGCCGGTGGCAAGCGCGAGCATGCCGATCAGGCCCGTCCCCGCCGCCCGCAGCACGCTGGGCTCCGGTCGGCAGATCGTGACGAACGCCAGTGTGAGCGCCGTCCCGAGCAGGGCGCTGGTGCGCAGCGAGAGGCCCAGCAGCGCCGCGAGCCCGCGCCGTTCGGGCGTGCCCGCCTGGCCCGGGGCGCCCAGCAGGACGCCGAGGACGATCGCCAGGTTGGCCCCGCTCACGGCCACCAGGTGCACCAGGTCGGTGGCGCGGAAGGCGTCCAGGAGGTCGTCGGAGAGCCGCGAGGTGTCCCCGACGACGAGCCCGGGCAGGAGCCCCCGCGCGTCCGGCGGGAGCCCGTCGCTCGCCGTCCGCAGTCCCTCGCGCAGTCGCCCGGCGATCCGCTGCGGCAGACTCGGCGGCGCGAGCAGCCGGGGCTCGCCCCGGGCCACCAGCAGTGCCGCGGCCTCCGTGTCGTACCCCTCCCCCGCCGGCCTGACCTCGGCCTCCACCGCGAGCCGGGCGGACGGGAGCAGCCCTTGCCACGGGCCGGCGTCCTGGCCCCGCACCATCACCGTGACCGGTGTCCGGGTCTGGACGGCCCGCTCCCCGGAGACGGTAACGCGGTCCACCACGGCGTCCAGCGTGAGCACGGACTGCCCGCCGGTCGTACCGCCCCGGAACGCATGGGACTTGGGATCGCCCACGACGGTCAGTTCGACCTCCACGCCCCGGACCGGCTCGCCCGGCTGACGCGGCGGACGGTGCTCGGCCGCCCGGGCGAGTCCCGGCAGCGGCCCGCGATGCAGGTCGGCGGTGTGCAGGAGCGTCGCGGAGGCCGACGCCGCACCGGTGAGCAGGATCGCGGCCAGCGTCGTCGCCGCGCCTCCCCGGCGCAGTGCTCCCGGCCGGGCGAGCATCACGGCACCCGCGGCGGCGGCCGCGCCGGCGAGCCAATAGAACACGGCGTCGTGCCCCGGCGCCCGCCCAAGGAGCGCCGCTGCGACCACCCAAGCGGCGACCGCCGGGAGCAGCAGCCGGAAGTCGGTGCGGGCGGTGTGAACGGACGAGGTCTGGTCGGTGGCGGACACGGCGGTACCTCCCTTCGGCGGGACGGGCTGGTGGACGGGACGTCAGAGGGTGAGCAGCGGGCGGAGTTCCGCGTACGTCCGCGCGCCGATCCCGCTGACCTGCCGAAGCTGGTCGAGCGTGCGGAACGAGCCGTGCGACGTGCGGAACGCGAGGATGCGCTGGGCGAGGGTCGGGCCGACACCGGGGAGGGTGTCGAGCTGTTCGAGGGTGGCCCGGTTGAGGCTGACGGACTGCCTGGACGGGACGACCGAGGGCGGCCCCGGGCCGGGTCCGGCGGCGACGCCGGGGTCCGTGCCGGGCGGGGGTGCCGGTTCGCCGACACGGATCTGTTCGCCGTCCGTCAGCACCCGGGCCAGGTTGAGGCTCCGGGTGTCCGTCTCCGGCAGCGGACCTCCCGCCGCCCGAAGGGCGTCGGCCACGCGCGAGCCGCCTGGCAGCGTGTGCAGTCCTGGCGTGTGGACCCGGCCTCCGACGTCCACGACGACGACGGGCTCGACGGCGGGCGGCGGCGCCGGCCCGGGCGGACCACCCTCCGCACTCGACTCGGCCGCCCCGGACGGGAGCGGCTGCATCGACGTCACCGGCGCCGCCGTGCCCGCCGTCAGCGCCGGCACCGCGACCGCCTGCGGCCGGGCCAGCCAGAAGTGCTGCACGGCGTACCCGACCGCGAACAGGAGCAGGACGGCCAGCCCCACCACCGCCCGCCGGTCCAGGACCATCGCCGGCCCGAACCGGAACGGCACCCGGTGGCCGCCCACCGGCGGCTCCACCGGATCGGGCTCACCCCGAGGCTCACCCGAGGGCGCGCTCACCGAGCCCACCGCGCCGACACGCGAAACGGACTCCGCGGGCGGCGCCCCCGCAGCCGCAGCCTCTCCGACCCCCGCACCAGCAGCCGCACCAGCAGCCGCACGCGCAGGGGCTCCTGCCACAGTCGTCAGCGGCAACGTGCCCGCCCCCGGCAACACGGCCGCCATCCGCAACCGGACGGTCTCGTTGATCTCGTGGCGCTTCGCCGCGCCCAGGCCCATGCTCGTCATGCGGAGCACGCTAGGAGTCCGCGATCGAACGCGCGGACATTACCGAAAGCCTGTGGATAACACGGGAGTTGTGGATAAATCAGCTAGCCCGGAAGAGTGATGGCGCACCCATCACATTGACACCGCCCCCTGCACTCCCCTGCACCTCACGCCCCTACACCACCGGCGGGACCACCACCGGCGACACCACCACCGCCAGCAGCCCCGGCCCGACGTGCGCCCCGATGACGGCCCCCACCTCGCCGACGTACAGCTCCCGCAGCCCCGGCACCCGCCCCCGCAGCCGCTCCGCGAGCGGCTCCGCCCGGTCCTCCGCCGCCAGGTGGTGCACGGTGATGTCGACCGGCCCCTCCCCGGAGCGCTCCACCGCGATCTCCTCCAGCCGCGCGATCGCCCGCGAGGCCGTCCGCACCTTCTCCAGCGGCTCGATCCGCCCGCCGTGCAGGTGCAGCAGCGGCTTGACGGCCAGCGCCGAGCCGAGCAGCGCCCGCGCCGCGCCGATCCGGCCGCCGCGCCGCAGGTGTTCCAGGGTGTCGACGTAGAAGAAGCCGCTGGTCCCGCCCGCCCGCCGGGTCGCGGCACCGGCCGCGCCGGCCAGGTCCTCCCCCGCCGCGATGGCCTCGGCCGCCGCCAGCACCCCGTACCCGAGGGCCATGCCCACGAGCCGGCTGTCGACCACCTCCACCGGGACCGGCGCCTCGGCCGCCGCCAGCCGGGCGGCCTCCACCGTGCCGGAGAGCTCGCCCGAGATGTGCACCGAGACGATGCCCCGGGCCCCGGCCTCGGCCGCCGCGCGGTAGGCCGCCGCGAAGGACTCGGGGTTCGGCCGGGAGGTCGTCACGCGCTGCTTGCCGCGCAGCGCCTCGGCGACGTCCTTCGGCGAGATCTCGACGCCCTCGGCGAGAACGGCGTCGCCGACCGCGACGCTCAGCGGGACCACCGTGATCCCGTGCCGGTCGAGGGCCTCCTGCGGCAGATAGGCCGTGGAATCCGTGACAAGGGCGAGGTCGGAGGGCATGAGGCGGAGGTTACTCCCCGTTCGGCCGGGATGACAGCGCCCGCCGTCCGGCACCCGTGCGGCACCGCGGCGGCACTCGAACAGCCCCGCGCGACGACTCGAACGGCAGCCCCGGCAGGCGCCCCCGAACGCCGACGGCGGTCGGCGCCGCCACCGGATCAGCCCGCCGAGGAACCGGCCGAGGGCCCCGCGGACGGCTTCCGCAGCCGCTGCGCGATCTTGGCCAGCGGGTCGCCGAGCCCGAGCAGGTCCTCGGCACTCGGCCGCCCCTTCCCGTCGGTGAGCCCGGCCCGGGGAGCCGACGCCCGCCCGGCCGCCCCCGCCGAACCGGCCGGAGCGGAAGCCGAAGCAGAAGCCGAGCCAGAACCAGCACCCGTACCAGAAGCAGCACCCGCACCAGCGCCGGCACCCGACGTGGACCCAGCAGCAGAACCCGCCCCCGCACTGTCCCAGTGCCGCAGCGCCCCCGCCTCGCTCTCGCACTCCTGGCCGAGCCGGCTCAGCTCGTCCTCCGCGAAACGGTGCATCCGGTCCTGCGCCGCCCACCGCATGGTCTCCGCGGAGTGGGTGATCCGCTTGGCGCGCTCCCGCAGCTCGGGCAGCTTGGCCGCGATCCGCCCGGTGTCCGGCTCACGCTCCAACACGCGCAGTTCGCCGTCGAGTTCGGCCGCGTGGGCGTCCAGCCGGGTCAGCAGGGCGAGCGCCTCGCCGAGCTGGCCGTCCTGGGCTAGGCCGGACTCCAGGACCTGCCGGGTGCCGTCGAGCGAGGTGCGCAGGCCCAGCCGGACGGCGGCGATCTGCCCCTGCGGGCCGGGCTTGGCGAAGGTCTTGGCCTTGAGCGTGGCGTTCTCGACCGCCCGCCGGGCGTTGGCCTCGTGGCGCTCGACCTTGGCGGCGACGGCCTTGGCCGCCTTGACGGTGCCGACGACGGCCAGCACGACCACCGCGATCCCGATGAGCAGGGCCAGTCCGAGCATCACGCCGAGCACGTCCATCACGAGCCACCTTCCGCCACCGGGCCGACCGCCGCCGGTCCGACCCCACCGATTCGACCCCTCGGGCCAACGCGGGCCGCCCCGCCGAGGGTTCCACGGTAGCCGCCGAACCGGCCCCGGGGGCAGGCCGAACGGGCCCGGACGCCCGAGATCAGGGACAGATCGGGGATCCCCCGGAAGGCCCGCACGCCACCCGGAAGGCCCGCGCCCCCACCCCAGGGGGGTCCCCACCCCGGAAAGCCCGCACGCCACCCCGGCCGCCGCCGAGAACGAGCCCCGACAAGAACGAACCCCGCCGAGAACGAACCCCGCCGAGAAGCGAGCCCCGACGAGAACGGGCGGGCGCCCCGAAGGACGCCCGCCCGCACGAGCACGGACTCAGGAGAGCCCCTCAGCCCGTCACCTCATCACCCCGTCACCCCGTCGCTCGTCACCCCGTGACGATGTTGACCAGCTTCGGCGCCCGCGCGATCACCTTGCGCACCGGAGCGTCCCCGATCGCCGCGACGACCGCCGGGTCGGCCAGGGCCAGCGCCTCCAGCTCGGCGTCCGAGATCGTCGGCGCGACCTCCAGCCGGGCCTTGACCTTGCCCTTGATCTGCACGACGCAGGTCACGGCCTCGTCGACGACGTACGCCGGGTCGGCGACCGGGTAGTCGGTGTGCGCCAGCGAGTCGCCGTGGCCCAGCCGGCGCCACAGCTCCTCCGCGACGTGCGGGGCCAGCGGCGCGACCAGCAGCACCAGCTGCTCGGCGACGGCCCGCGGCGTGGAGCCGCGCTTGACCAGGTGGTTGTTCAGCTCGATGGCCTTGGCCACGGCCGTGTTGAAGCGCAGCCCGGCCATGTCGCCGCGGATGCCGTCGATCGCCTTGTGCAGCGCGCGCAGCGTGGCCTCGTCGGCCGGCTCGTCGGTGACGACCAGCTCGCCGGTCGACTCCGAGACGACGTTGCGCCACAGCCGCTGCAGGAAGCGGTACGAGCCGATGACGGCGCGGGTGTCCCACGGGCGGGAGACGTCCAGCGGGCCCATCGACATCTCGTACAGGCGCAGCGTGTCGGCGCCGTACTCGTCGGCGATGTCGTCGGGGGCGACGGCGTTCTTCAGGGACTTGCCCATCTTGCCGGCCTCGCGCTTGACCGGCTCGCCCTGCCAGAAGTACGTGCCGTCGCGCTCCTCGATCTCGGCGGCGGGCACCGGGAAGCCGCGCTCGTCGCGGTAGACGTCGGCGGTGATCATGCCCTGGTTGAACAGCTTGTGGAACGGCTCGACGGACGAGACGTGGCCCAGGTCGTGCAGCACCTTGTGCCAGAAGCGCGCGTACAGCAGGTGCAGCACCGCGTGCTCGGCGCCGCCGACGTACAGGTCGGCGCCGCCGGCCGGCTTGGTGGCGGTCGGGCCCAGCCAGTAGCGCTCGTTGGCCGGGTCGACGACGGCCGCGCCGTTGGACGGGTCGACGTAGCGCAGCTCGTACCAGCACGAACCCGCCCAGTTGGGCATGGTGTTGGTCTCGCGGCGGTAGCGCTTGGGCCCGTCGCCCAGGTCCAGCTCGACGTTGACCCAGTCCTCGTTGCGGGACAGCGGCGTCTTGGGCGAGGAGGTGGAGTCGTACGGGTCGTAGGTGTGCGGCGAGTAGTCGTCGACCTCGGGCACCTCGACCGGCAGCATCGACTCGGGCAGCGCGTGCATCACGCCGTCCTCGTCGTAGACGATCGGGAAGGGCTCGCCCCAGTACCGCTGGCGGCTGAACAGCCAGTCGCGCAGGCGGTAGTTGACGGTGCCCTCGCCGATGCCGCGCTCGGCCAGCCAGGCGGTGGCGGCGGCCTTGGCGGCGACGACGCTCAGTCCGTCCAGGGACAGGTCGCCCTGCTCCCGGGCGGAGTTGACGATGACGGAGTCGTACGTGTCGAACGCGTCGTCCCAGGTCGACGGGTCCTCGTCGCGCCCGTCGGTGGGCTTGACGACGCAGCGCATCGGCAGCGCGAAGGCCCGGGCGAAGGCGAAGTCGCGGTGGTCGTGGGCGGGGACGGCCATGATGGCGCCGGTGCCGTAGCCCATCAGCACGTAGTCGGCGATGAAGACCGGGACGGGCTGTCCGCTGACCGGGTTGACGGCGTGGGCGCCGGTGAAGACGCCGGTCTTGACCTTGGCCTCGACCTGCCGCTCGACGTCCGACTTGGCGGCGGCGGCCGCGCGGTAGGCGGCGACGGCCTCGGCGGGGGTGGCGGCGCCGCCGGTCCACTCGGCGGGGACGCCGGCGGGCCACTCGGCGGGCACGATGGTGTCGACCAGGCCGTGCTCGGGGGCCAGGACCATGTAGGTGGCGCCGAACAGGGTGTCGGGGCGGGTGGTGAAGACGGTGATCTTCTCGCCCTCGCCCTCGCCCGCACCCTCGCCCGCGCCCGCGCCCTCGCCCGCACCGATCGCGAAGTCGACCCGGGCACCCTCGGAGCGCCCGATCCAGTTGCGCTGCTGCAGCTTGATGGCCTCGGGCCAGTCCAGCAGGTCCAGGTCGGCGATCAGCCGGTCGGAGTAGGCGGTGATCCGCATCATCCACTGGCGCAGGTTGGACTTGAACACCGGGAAGTTGCCGCGCTCGGAGCGGCCGTCCGAGGTGACCTCCTCGTTGGCCAGCACGGTGCCCAGGCCGGGGCACCAGTTGACCGGCACCTCCTTGGCGTAGGCCAGGCGGTACTCGCCCAGGACCTCGTCGCGCTCGGCGGCCGACAGCTGCGACCAGGCGCGCCCGCCCGGCACCTCGCGCGAGCCGGACTCGAAGGCGGCGACCAGCTCGGCGATCGGACGGGCCTTGCCGGCGTCCTCGTCGTACCAGGAGTTGAAGATCTGCAGGAAGATCCACTGGGTCCAGCGGTAGTACTCCGGGTCGATCGTGGAGATCGAGCGGCGCGGGTCGTGGCCCAGGCCCAGCCGGCGCAGCTGCTGGCGCATGTTGGCGATGTTGGCCTCGGTGGAGACCCGCGGGTGGGTGCCGGTCTGCACCGCGTACTGCTCGGCGGGCAGGCCGAAGGCGTCGTAGCCCAGCGTGTGCAGCACGTTGTGGCCGGTCATCCGCTGGTAGCGGGCGTAGACGTCGGTGGCGATGTAGCCCAGCGGGTGGCCGACGTGCAGGCCCGCGCCCGAGGGGTACGGGAACATGTCCATGATGAAGCTGTGCGGCTTCGCGGCGACGTCGCCCGCGGCCGGGTCGGCCAGGTCGCCGGCCGGGTTGGGAGCGTTGAAGGTGCCTTCCTTCTCCCAGATGTCCTGCCAGCGGGACTCGATCTCCGCCGCCAGCGCGGCGCTGTACCGGAACGGCTCGGTCGCGGGCTCGGCCGCGCCGGACGCAGGGGTCGTCTCGCTCATGGTCCTTCAAGCTCCATCGATGTCAGTTGGCGAACCGCGCACGTGAACCACCGCGCACGTGAACCGTGCACGGGGTCGTGTTCGTGGACCGGACGCGGGGACCGGGCACGTGCACCCCGGACGCGGCGGGCCGGGTACCGGAAGACCCCGGACCGGACCGGAAACGGGGCGGAAAACAAAAAAGCCCCTCGCAGGAGGGGACGCCACGCCGACTCCGGCACCGCCCGAGGGCGCAGCCGGTCCTGGTCAGCGCGGCCGGCTAAGGAGCAGGCGCACGGTTCGCATGGGCTCAGGGTACCGCAAGCGGGTCAGCGCGCTCCCGGGGATACCGCGCGCCCGGCCGCGTCGAAGTCGCGCAGCGCCCGCGCGACCCGCTCGGACTGCATGCCGGAGGCGAGCGTGCGGGCGGCGGCGGCGGTGCGGGCGGCCTCCCGTTGGTCGCCGAGGCGGCGGTGGGTCTCGGCCAGCCGGACCATGAGCAGCGCCTTGGCCCGGGCCCGGCCGGGGCCGAGGCCGGCGACGGCCTCGGCGAGCAGGGTCTTGGCCTTGCGGTGGTCGCCGAGGAACAGCCGGCCCTCGCCCACCATGCCGGCGAGGTCGGCGCGGGCCTCCTCGGTGCCGGGCAGGCCTTCGAGTTCGGCGAAGGCCCGGTCGGCGGCCCCGGCGGCCTCCTCGGCCAGGCCGCGGCGCCCGTAGGCGCGGGAGATCCGGGCGAACTGGCGGGCCCGGCCGGGGGCGCCGAGGGCGTGGCCGTGCGCGTCGAGGGCGGTGGTGAGCGCGGCGACGGCGTCCAGTCCGCGCCCGCCCGCGCCCTGGGTGGCGAGCACGACGAGGCCGCCGAGCACGAAGACACCGAGCCGGGCGTCGCCGCTGACGTGGGCGGCGCGCAGCGCGGCGACGAACGCCCGCTGGGCGGCGGCATCGTGGCCGAGGTCGTAGGCGGCCCAGCCGGCCAGCCGGGCGAGCCGGCTGGCCTGGCCGTAGAGGTCGCGGCCGAGCCGTTCGTCGTAGGCGCCGAGTTCCAGGAGCTTGGCCACCATGGCGAGTTCGGCGCGGCAGGGGCCGAGGACGAGGCCGCCGCCGCAGGAGCGTTCCAGCCGCTGCTTGCTGCGGTAGGAGAGGCCGAGTTCGCCGACGAGTCCGGGGTCGACGCGCAGCGCGCCCTCGCCGCCGCCGACGGGCGGGGGCGGGGAGGAGAGCCGTTCGGCGGCCTGGTCGAGGTCGGCGCTGCGGAAGAAGTCGGTGAGGCGGACGGGCCCGGCGTCGGTGGCGGCCTCGCGCAGGGCGGTCTGGGCGGTGTCGGCGGTCCACGGGTCGGTGAGCAGCCTCGGCGAGAGGATCTTGGCGCCGCGGTGGCCGCCCATGCGGCCCCAGAGCTGCTCGTAGGTGACGGCCATGCCGAGCGTGCGGCTGAGCACCTCGCACACGGTCTGGTCGTGCGGGCTGCGCGGCACCATGCCCCGGTCGCGCCACTTGTAGGGGGCGGTGGAGCTGATGGCCAGGCCGGGCGGCAGGGCGAGGCTCACCTCGCGGGCGAGCCGCTCCGGACTCCAGCCGAGCTGGTGCAGTATCCGGGCCAGTTCCTCGTTCCGCCTTCGCTCCAGATCGGCCATGGCACGACGGTAGCGGTCCTTCCGGGTCCCGTGCCGGTGGCATGCACAGTCGAGTGGCGTACGGCGGGGCGCACGAAGCCTGAACGGCAGGGCGCGCGAAGCCCGAACAGCAGGGCGCGCGAAGCCAGGTCGGCGGGGCGCACCGAGGCGGACGGCAGGGCGCGCGGGGTCCGCAACGGCCGAGGGCCGCTTCCCGATTCGGGAAGCGGCCCTCAACTTCTGTGGAGCTATGGGGAATTGAACCCCAGACCTCTTGCATGCCATGCAAGCGCTCTACCAACTGAGCTATAGCCCCTTGACCTGCGATGTCACCGGGGTTTCCGTCCGGTTTCCCTCGGCGACATCGACTACTTTACACGGTCACGGGGGTGCTCCCCTAATCCGTTTCCGCGGCCGCCCCCGAGCGGGCCGGATGACGGCACGTCCGCAACACGCGGGGCCGGCAACAACAACCACAGCAACCCCGGGAAACACAAGAGGCCGCCACCCGGTGGGTGGCGGCCTCTCGGCGACTGTGGAGCTATGGGGAATTGAACCCCAGACCTCTTGCATGCCATGCAAGCGCTCTACCAACTGAGCTATAGCCCCGCGACACGTGCGGCACCGGCCAGGCCGGACCACTGGTGCGGAGTGGAGCTATGGGGAATTGAACCCCAGACCTCTTGCATGCCATGCAAGCGCTCTACCAACTGAGCTATAGCCCCGCACTCACCGGATCTCCCGCTTCCCTTCCGGGCCGCGTTCCTTCCCTGCGAACGAGGAAGACTCTAGCTGGTCAGGCCCGGAACTGCGAAATCCGCCCCTGCGAGCCACCTGCGGGCAACCTACGAGTCCCTCCCGGGCCCCGCGCTCCCGCTCCCGCTCCGCATCCCGCCGCCGACACTCAGGTGTCGTCGCCGATGACCGGCTGCGGGAGCGTGCCCGCGTTGTGCTCCAGCAGGCGCCAGCCGCGCGCCCCCCGGCCCAGCACCGACCAGCAGCAGTTGGACAGCCCGCCGAAGCACTCCCAGAGCGCCGGCTCCAGGCCGAGCAGGCGCCCGAGCATGGTGCGGATCGTCCCGCCGTGGCTGACCACGACCAGCGTGCCGCTCTCCGGCAGCTTGTCGACCGCCTCCAGCACCACGGGCACCGAGCGGTCCGCGACCTCGCTGGACAGCTCGCCGCCGCCGCGGCGCACCGGCTCGCCGGCCGCCCAGGCCGCGTACTCCTCGGGGTAGCGGGCCCGGATCTCGGCGTTGGTCAGCCCTTGCCAGGAGCCCGCGTACGTCTCCCGCAGGCCCTCGTGGTGCTGCACGTCGAGCCCGGTGATCCTGGCGAGCTCGTCGGCGGTGCGCCTGGCCCGCTTGAGGTCGGAGGAGATCAGCAGGTCGGGGCGGAGCCCCGAGAGCAGCCGGGCGGCGCGCTGCGCCTGCAGCACGCCGTGGCCGGTCAGCTCGATGTCGGTCGTGCCCTGGAACCGCGATTCGAGGTTCCAGGAGGTCTGACCGTGGCGCCAGAAGACGATGCGCGGGCCCCGCGCGGCCGGGCTCAGAACTGCTCCTCGGGCTTGCCGAAGTCGTCGGCCGGGGCGACGGCGTTGCCGGCCTCGTCGGTGTGGGCGTCCGGGCGGTTGCGCGAGGCGATGGCGTCCTCGGGCAGCGGCAGCTCGGGGCAGTCCTTCCAGAGCCGGTCCAGCGAGTAGAAGGAGCGCTCCTCGGAGTGCTGGACGTGCACGACGATGTCCAGGTAGTCGAGCAGGATCCAGCGGCCGTCGCGCTCGCCCTCGCGGCGCACCGGCTTGATGTCCAGCTGCTCGCGCAGCTGGTCCTCGATCTCCTCGGCGATGGAGCGGACCTGGCGGTCGTTGTTCGCGGACGCGATCAGGAAGGCGTCGGTGATCGACAGCACCTCGCTGACGTCGAAGGCGATGATGTTGTGCGCCAGCTTGTCGGCCGCCGCCTGGGCGGCGACGGTGATGAGCTGCTGGCTGTGGTCGGTGACGGTCACGGTGTACTTCCGGGTCGGCGGCGTGGGGCTGCCCCGACGCACCGCCGGGACCGCATTCCAGGATCTCACGCCGCCCGGGCCGTCCCGGAACCGCTTTTTTCCGGTGCGCGTGGGGGCCGGGGTCGCCCGGCCCCCACGCGCACCGCCGGCCGCCGGCCGGCTACTGGTTCTTCGGCGGCTGGTAGTCCTTGCCGAGGACGACGACCAGGTCCGCGTTCTGGGCGTCACCGACCTTCTTCACCGCAGTGTCCGGCAGCCCGAGGCTGGTCGCCAGGGACTTCGCGGCGGCCTGCCGGGCGTCGTCGGTGTAGCGGATCTCACTGGTCGCCTGCGGCGCGCCCTTGGCGCCGCCGGGGATGAAGGTCAGGCCCGCGTTCACGATCTGGACCTGTGCGGAGGCGGCGGCCTGGTCGTTTCCGGAGGCGTCCTGGACCGACACGCGCGCCGGGGCGTCGCCCGCGACGGCCGACTTCACGGTGCCGCCGAGCACGTCCTTGACCTGCTTGCCGGCGGTGGCCTCGTCCAGCGAGCCGTCCGGCTTGACGGTCAGCGCCGTGGTGCCGAAGTGGCCGTCCTTGGCCTGCTGGGCGAGCTGGGCGAGCACCCCGGCGAGGGCGTCCTCGGGCAGCGACGGGTCGAGCACGGCGTTCATCCGGTGCACGTCGTCCTTGGCCTCGTTGAAGTCGGTGGGCATGGTGCGCACGACGGCGTCCATGACCTGGCCGAACCGGGCGAGCTGGGCGTCGCGGTTCTCCCCCGCCGCCTGCAGGGTCGCGTAGGCGACCGCGGCCTTGCCGTTGAGCAGGGTGTTCTTGCCGGCCGCACTGAGCAGGGCGCCGTCCGGCTTGCCGCCGTCGTGGGTCTCGGCGTTGGTGTCCACCCGGACGCCGCCGAGCTGGTTGACCAGCAGTTCCAGGTAGGGGGTGTCCAGCCGCCAGGTGCCGGCCACGGGGGCGCCGAGCACGGCGGACAGGCCGTCGCGGGTGGCGGCGGCGCCCATCGAGGGGTCCAGTGCCTGGCTGACCGGGGCGACGGCCGGGTCGCCCGGGCCGGGCAGTCGCAGGGTGTCGGGGAGCAGCAGCACGGTGCCCTTGCCCCCGGCGGCGTCGTTGACGAGCAGCGCGCTGGAGACCTTGCCCTGCAGGTCGCGCAGGTGCACGACGTTGACCTGGCGCTTGCCGGCCGCCTTGGCCGCGGTCTGCTTGCTGTCGCCGGTGAAGAACAGGTAGCCGCCGACGCCGCCCGCGGCCAGCGCGACGGCGACACCGAGGCCGATCAGCCGGTTGCGCAGCCGCCGGCGGCGCTCGGCGCGCACCTCGCTGCGGGACTCGGCGAACTTCAGCCAGTCGATGACGTCCTCGGTCTCCTCCGCCTCCTCGTCGACGAAGGTGAACTCACCGGTGGTGTAGGAGTCCTTGGGCTCCTTGGCGCCCTTGGGCGTGCGGCTTCCGCCGACCATCTCGGACGGCTGCGCGGGCTTGGCCGGCGCCGTCTCGGCGGGCCTGGGCGTGCGCGGGCGCGGCGGCACGGGCGCGGCGGCCGCCGCCGGGGCGACGGGCTCGGGCGCGGCGGGGGCCATGGGGGCCATGGGGGCCACCTGCACCGCGTCCCCGGCCTGCGGCTCGGCCACCGGGTACGCCTGCTGCTGGTAGCCGTCGTAGGCGTACGGCTGCGGCTCCTGGTAGCCGTAGCCGCCCTGCTGGTACGCCTGCACGGGCTGCCCGTACTGGTCGTACTGCTGCACCGGCTGCTGCCCGTAGGACTCGTACGGCTCGTACTGCTGCGGGGCCTGCCCCTGCTGCTGGTAGGCCTGGTACGGCTGCTGCTGGTACTGCTCCTGGTAGCCGCCGTACGGGTCCTGGCCGTACGCGGGCGCCGCCGGCACGGGCTGCCCGTACTGGTCGTACTGCTGCACCGGCTGCTGCCCGTACGGCTGGTACTGCGGGTACTGCCCGGTCGACCAGTCCTCCGGGCGCTGCCCCGCGTCGCCGCCGCTGCGATCAGTCACGCATACGCTCCTGGTCAGGTCCCGTGCGGCGCGTACAGCGCCCGCTTGTCGATGTAGCGGACCACGCCGTCCGGCACGAGGTACCAGACCGGCTCGCCCTTGGCGACCCGGTTGCGGCAGTCCGTGGAGGAGATGGCCAGCGCGGGGACCTCCACCAGGGAGACCCCGCCCACCGGGAGTCCGGCGTCGGACAGAGTGTGCCCCGGCCGGGTGCACCCGATGAAGTGGGCGAGCGAGAAGAGTTCGTCGGAGTCGCGCCAGGACAGGATCTGGGCGAGCGCGTCGGCGCCGGTGATGAAGAAGAGGTCGGCGTCGGGGTGCAGCGCGTGCAGGTCGCGCAGGGTGTCGACGGTGTACGTCGGGCCCTCGCGGTCGATGTCGATCCGGCTGACCGAGAACTGCGGGTTCTCGGCGGTGGCGATGACCGTCATCAGGTAGCGGTCCTCGGCCGGGGTGACGTGGCGGTCGCTCTTCTGCCACGGCTGCCCGGTCGGCACGAAGATCACCTCGTCCAGGTGGAACGCGCTCGCCACCTCGCTGGCGGCGACCAGGTGGCCGTGGTGGATCGGGTCGAAGGTGCCGCCCATCACGCCGAGGCGCTTCTTCACCGGTTCCGGTCCGCCGGGAATCCCGGCCTGCTCTCCCATGGCGAGACACCTTACGCGACGCCCGTTGCGGTGCGGGAACACCCGTGTGGGAGCAGGCCGCACGTGCGGCCCGGACATGCGTGAGGGAGCGGCCGGCGGGTGTGCCGGACGCTCCCCGAGCGACCCCTGGCCCGGCTCAGCGGTCCCGGTTGAAGCGGGTGGTCACGTAGAGCAGGAGCAGCAGGACGAACAGTGCGGCGCCACCCGAGAGGTACGGGTTGAGGCTGTCGTGGTTGCCCCCCTCGCCGTCGGCGAGCAGGTTCAGGACGGGCAGTGCGGCGGCGGTGTTCATGGTCTGCTGGACCTTCTCGGCTCGGAGGACGGACCTGGGGGTGCTGGCGGGCCGGTGAGGGCCCACCCGTCATCGTACGGGGGGTGACGGGGCAACCGCTCGGCGGCCCACCGCCGCTGACCGGGCGTGAGCGAACGGTGCCACCGCGCGGGACGCGTCCGCCCCGGGACGCGTCCTAGTTGCCGCGGAAGGCGCGGGCCATGATCCAGACCAGCAGGCCGACCCCGACGAACGACGCGATGATGATGATCCGCAGGAACAGGCCCGGGCCGGGCTCGTCCGAGATCGGTGCGGCCAGGCTGACAAGGGCGTCGGTGGACATCTGCGGTGCTCCTCGGACTGCTCGGTTACCGCGGCCGGGTCCGGTCTCGGTTCTCCAGGGCCCTCAGGGTAAACCGGCTTCACACCGGGGCCCGCCACCGGCCCCTCCGGCGCGGCCGGACCCCACCGCGGGCTCGCGGCGGGGACGAGTACGCAACCGCGGACGTTGCACAAGCAGTCGTTGCAGGCGAAGACCAGCGGGGGCCGGCCACCGGCCGGGGCCGCCGTCGACCAGGAGGGTGCTCAGACCATGACCGACACGACCGCGAAGACCCCGAGCCGGCGCCGCCAGCGCTTCCCCGACATCTCCACCCGGGCCTGGGAGCACCCGGCCGACCGTTCCGCCCTGGTCGCGCTGCGCCGGCTGACCGGCTTCGACGACGTCCTCAAGAAGCTCGCCGGCCTGGTGTCGGAGCGGGCGATCCGGCTGATGTTCCTGGCCACCGCCGTGAAGACCTCCGAGCGGCAGTTCCCCGAGCTGCACGACATGGTGCGCGACGCCGCCTACGTGCTCGACCTGGAGAAGGTCCCCGACCTCTACGTCACCCAGGACCCGACGGTCAACGCCTTCACCATCGGCATCGACACCCCGATCATCGTGATCACCAGCGGGCTCGTCGAGCTGCTGGACGAGGAGGAGCTGCGCTCGGTCATCGGCCACGAGGTCGGCCACGCGATGTCCGGCCACGCCGTCTACCGGACGATGCTGCTGATCCTCACCAACATCGCCACCCGGATCGCCTGGGTGCCGCTCGGCAACCTGGCGATCATGGCGATCGTCACCGCGCTCAAGGAGTGGTTCCGCAAGGCCGAGCTGTCCAGCGACCGGGCCGGCCTGCTGGCCGGGCAGGACCTCCAGGCCTCCATGCGGGCCCTGATGAAGCTGGCCGGCGGGCACAACCTGGCCGAGATGAACGTGGACGCCTTCCTGGAGCAGGCCGAGGAGTACGAGAAGGCCGGCGACCTGCGCGACGGCGTGCTCAAGCTGCTCCAGGTGCTGCCGCAGAGCCACCCGTTCGCCGTGGTCCGGGTCGCCGCGCTGAAGAAGTGGGCCGAGGGCGACGAGTACCGCTCGATCCTGGCCGGCGCCTACCCGCGCCGCACCGACGACCCGGACACCTCGGTCACCGAGCAGTGGAAGGCCGCCGCCGACCACTACACGACCTCCGTCAAGGAGAGCAAGGACCCGCTGATGGGCCTGATCCGGGACGTCGCCGGCGGCGCCGCGACCGTGGGCGGCAAGATCCGCGACACCTTCACGGGCGCCGGCGCGCGCACCGGGTCCGCGCCCAAGGACGGCGAGGAGTCGTAACCGCGACCGCCGCCGACGGCCGGTGAGCCCCGCCCGGGGCCACCGACCGTCGGCGTTCCCGCCCACCCGCGCCCCGCCTCAGCTCCCGGCCAGCACCCCGCACACCTGCCACGCCGGGTGCGCGTGGTCGCCCGGGTCGACCGCCGCCGGCCCCGGCACCCGGACGCCCTGCGGGGTCGCGAGCACCGGCTGCAGGAAGCCCGCCATCGACGTCGTGCACGGCTCCGGCCCGGCCTGGACCACCGCGTCCACCAGCCGCAGCTGCGCCGCGCCGAGGTCGATCCGGTCGAACTGGAAGGTCAGCTCCCGCCGCACGGTCTCCAGCGTGACCGGGGCGCCGGCGGGGGCGCCGGCCGGCCTGAGCGCGTAGACGAAGGTGTGGTCGGTGGTGACCTGCAGCGTGCCGCTGTCCGCCTCGTCGACCCGCATCACGCCGGCCACCTTCACGGTGTCGGTCGCCAGGGCCACCTGCGCCGGGTCGAAGCGGACCAGCCAGCCGGTCACCGCGTGGTGCCGGTCGTCGACGGGCTGTGCCACGCTCGCGTCGAACCCGGCCTGCTCGCCGGGCGTCACGAAGGCCCGCACGTCGGCGGTGGCGCCCTGGACGAGGGCAGCCGGCGCCAGCGAGGAGGCGACCAGGTAGCGCTGCACGGTGTCGAGCGCCTTGGTCACCTCGACCCGGCTGAAGTGCTCGGTGGACGTCCCGGCCGGGGTGTTCAGCCCCGTCGTCCCGTCCCCGTACCCCGTCGGCAGCGCGGCGAACGGGTTCGCCGGGTCGGCGACCGGCCGCACCGCCGAGGCCGGGCTCAACGCGACCAGGCTGACGGTCAGTTGGCTGCCCTCGGGGCGCGCGGCCGTGCCCTTCGGCGAGCTGACCCCGAAGTACACGGCGGCCGCGAAGGCCAGCAGGATGAGCAGCAGCAGCGCGAGCGCCTGGCGGGGCACCGTGCCGAACGGGCCGAGCCGCACCTTGGGCCGGGTGGCCCGGCCGAAGGAGCCGGCCAGCCGCTCCCGGGCGGACAGCTCCTGGATCCGGGCAGCCCGCACGAACGATTCGTCGAAGACGACGGACCGGTACTCGTCCTCGTTTCCGGACCCACCGTCGGGCGTACCCTCCGGAGGCTCTCGCGGGTCACCCACACCACCAGGGTAGGCGCACCCCCGCCCCGCCACGAGGGTGCTCACGCAGATTCCCGGGAACGCTGCGTGACCACCCGCCCCGGGCGCACGACCCCCGCGGGATCAGCCGGCGGGCGCGGTGACCACCAGCGACGGCTCGGCGGGCGGTGCGGGCGCGGGCGTCGGGTCGACCCCGGCGCTGCTGCTCCCGGAATCCGGCCGCGGGGGCGCGCCGGAGGCGCCGCCCACGCCCTGGTAGATCGCCGCGACGGCGACCGCCACCAGGCTCACGCCCATGATCACCGCGAGCACCCACGCGACCGGCCGGTGCCAGCGCTGCTGGGCGACGTAGCGCCCGCGCCCCCGCACCGGACCGCCGTCGCCCCGGCCCCGGCGGCGGCCCGAACGGCCCACCGCCCGGCCCGGCCCTGACCACGGATCAGGGTAGAGGTGGTCGTCGTCGAGCCGGCTCGGGTACGGGCGCAGCTCCAGCGGCACCCCGTCCCCGGCCGGGACGTCATAGCCCCAGCCCGGACCCGCGGTGTCCGGCTCGAGCCTGGCCTCGGCAGCGGCGAGCTGCCGCTCCTTGGCCGTCGGCTCGTGCACGGCGGCGGACCGGACGAAGGCCTCGTCGAAGACCACGGTGGCGAACTCGTCGTCCGCACCACCGTGGTCGGAGCCGTCGGGGTACGGCAAGCCCCCCACATCCTCAGCCACGGATTCAGCGTATTACCGGGCGGGCGATTTGTCTGTGGCTCCTGCCAGTTGGTCCGTCACACGTGTGACGCTGACCCCGTCCATCCCGACCGGAGGCCCAGGCCGCCCGCCCCGAGCGCCCCGGCCACGCGCCCCGAGGCCCGGCCACCCCGACCGGAGGCCCCGGCCGCCCCCGCTCAGAACGCGTCGGCGTCCCCGCCCACCGTCTGCGCGGCCTCGCCGCGGACGTGCCCGTCACCGGTGACGATGTACTTGGTGCTGGTCAGCTCCGGCAGGCCCATCGGGCCGCGGGCGTGCAGCTTCTGCGTGGAGATCCCGATCTCCGCACCGAAGCCGAACTCACCGCCGTCGGTGAAGCGGGTCGAGGCGTTGACGGCGACGGTGGTCGAGTCGACCAGCCGGGTGAAGCGCCGGGCGGCGGCCTGCGAGGTCGTCACGATCGCCTCGGTGTGGCCGGAGGACCAGCGGCGGATGTGCTCGACGGCGGCGTCCAGCGAGGGCACCACGGCGGCGGCGATGTCGTACGACAGGTACTCGGCGCCCCAGTCCTCGTCGGTGGCCGGCACGACGGTGGCCCCGGTGCCCTCGGCGGCCTTGAGCACCGCGTCGTCGCCGTGCACCGTCACCCCGGCACCGGCCAGGGCGGCGAGCGCGAGCGGCAGGAAGGCGTCCGCGACGTCCTGGTGCACCAGCAGCGTCTCGGCCGCGTTGCAGACGCTGACCCGCTGCGCCTTGGAGTTCAGCAGGATGCCGACGGCCATCGCCAGGTCCGTCCGCGCGTCCACGTAGACGTGGCAGTTGCCGGTGCCGGTCTCGATCACCGGCACGGTCGAGCCCTCGACCACGGCGCGGATCAGCGAGGCGCCGCCGCGCGGGATGAGCACGTCCACGAGGCCGCGGGCGCGCATCAGCTCCTGGACGGAGTCGCGGCTCTCGCCCGGGACGAGCTGGATCACGTCGGCGGGCAGCCCGGCCGCGGCGACGGCGTCCCGCAGGACGGCCACCAGCGCGGTGTTGGAGCGGTAGGCCGAGGCCGAGCCGCGCAGCAGCACCGCGTTGCCCGACTTCAGGCAGAGCGCGGCGGCGTCGACGGTGACGTTCGGCCGGGCCTCGTAGATGATGCCGACCACGCCGAGCGGCACCCGCACCTGGCGCACGTCCAGACCGTTGGGCAGCGTGTAGCCGCGCACGACCTCGCCGACCGGGTCGGGCAGGCCGGCCACGCTGCGCACGTCGGCGGCGATCGCCGCGATCCGCTCGTCGGTCAGCGTCAGCCGGTCGATCACGGACTCGGCCGTCCCGGCCTCGCGGGCCCGGGCCACGTCCTCGGCGTTGGCCGCGACGACCTCGGCGGCACGGGCGACCAGCGCGTCCGCGATCGCCAGCAGCGCGGTGTCCTTCGCGCCGCGCGGCAGCGGGGCGAGCGCGGCGGCGGCCTCCCGGGCACGGCGCGCTACGGCGAGGACGGGGCTGTCGGCGGGGGCGAGGTCGCTGGTCATGCGCCAAGGGTAGCGACTGCGCCACGCCCGCCGAGCCCCCGTTTCGCGCGATGAGACGGCCCGGCGGTCAGTACGGGTGCACGCCGCCCAGGTGCGGCGGCGGGTCCCCGAAGCCCTCCGCCACCCGCTTGTGGTACGTCGCCCGGTCGACCACCTCCAGACCGACGATCTCCCACGGCGGCAGGTTCGCGGTCACCTTGTGCTCGCCCCACAGCCGCAGCGCGATCGCCGCCGCGTCGTGCAGGTCCCGGGCCTGCTCCCAGTAGCGGATCTCCGCGTGGTCGGCGGCGTACCGGGCGGTCAGGAAGAACGAGTGGTCGTGCGCGAGCCGCTCCAGCGA
Organism: Kitasatospora sp. NPDC057936; assembly: GCF_042887525.1. Classification (NCBI taxonomy): domain Bacteria; kingdom Bacillati; phylum Actinomycetota; class Actinomycetes; order Kitasatosporales; family Streptomycetaceae; genus Kitasatospora; species Kitasatospora sp. NPDC057936. The sequence continues at coordinate 8,363 of NZ_JBHVPD010000117.1, read as the reverse complement.
GGCGCGCAGCGAGGTCAGCGGCGTGACCTGGCCGGCCACGCTCAGCACCACGTGCCACAGCCGCGCCTGCTCGGGCACGGTCGGCGGCTCCCCCGCGTCCCGGTGGTCCGGCCGCAGCCTGCGCACCCCGCCGGGCCTCTGCGGCGGCGGACCGGACGACTCGGCGGGAGCGTCCCCGCGTCCGCCGTCGATGCTGGTCAGCCGCCGGCCCGCCGTTCCTCCGGTCAGCGCTGCCTCGCGCCTGCGTTCCACCGGCGGCCTCCTGTTCGGCGATGTCCTGTCGTCCCCCCACCCGTCCCGCCGGCGTTCGGCCGGCGCGCACGGCTGCGCCCCTCCTCGCCCGGCGGCCGGGCCCCTCCCCGTGCGGAGCGGCCCCCGGCCGGCACCCGCCCCGCGCCGGCCGGTCAGCCGCGCAGGACGACCAGGTCGTCGCGGTGGACGACCTCCCGCTCGTACGCGGCGCCGAGCTCCTGGGCCAGGTCACGGGTGGACCGGCCGAGCAGGCGGGGCAACTCCCTCGCATCAAAGTTGACCAGCCCGCGCGCCACGATGTGGCCGTTTTCGGCAATCAGGTCCACCGGATCACCCGCGGCGAACTCGCCGTCGACCTTCACCACCCCGGCCGGCAGCAGCGACGCACCCCCGGAGACGACCGCCTCGACGGCCCCCGCGTCGAGGTGCAGGGCGCCGCGCGGGCTGCTCGCGTGGGCGAGCCAGAGCATCCGGTCGGAGGTGCGGCTGCCGGTGCGCAGGAACAGGGTGCCGGTGGGCCGGCCGGCCAGCGCGTCGGCGGCGTGGCTGGCGGCGGTGAGCACCACCGGGATGCCGGCGCCGGTGGCGATCCGGGCCGCCTCGACCTTGGTGACCATGCCGCCGGTGCCGACGCCGGCCTTGCCCGCGCTGCCGATCTGGATGCCGTCGAGGTCGTGCGGGCCGCGCACCTCGGCGATCCGGCTGGTGCCGGGGCGGGCCGGGTCGCCGTCGTAGAGGCCGTCCACGTCGGAGAGCAGCACCAGCAGGTCGGCCCGTACGAGGTGGGCGACCAGGGCGGCCAGCCGGTCGTTGTCACCGAACTTGATTTCGGCGGTGGCGACGGTGTCGTTCTCGTTGACGACGGGCATCGCGCCCATCGCCAGCAGCTGGTCGAGCGTGCGGTAGGCGTTGCGGTAGTGCGCGCGCCGGCTGGCGTCCTCGGCGGTGAGCAGCACCTGGCCGACCCGGATGCCGTAGCGGGCGAAGGAGGCGGTGTACCGGGCGACGAGCAGGCCCTGCCCGACGCTCGCGGCGGCCTGCTGGCGGGCCAGGTCCTTGGGCCTTTTCTCCAGGCCGAGCGGGGCGAGGCCGGCGGCGATGGCGCCGGAGGAGACCAGGACGACCTCCGGCGCGTCCGCGCGGGCGCGCACCTTGGCGAGCGCGTCCACGAGGGCGTCGACGCGGTCGGCGTCCAGGCCGCCGGCCGCCGTGGTGAGTGAGGAGGAGCCGACCTTGACGACGATGCGCCGTGCGGTCAGCACCTCCTCCCGCAGTGAGTCGTCGCTCATCTCGCTGTACGCCCTTCCGGTGTGGTGCGGGTGCGGCCATGCCGTGGACCGGGTCGCCGGGCCCGGCCGTCACCCCCGAAATCTACGCGATCCGTGCAGGTCGGCCGCAGGGTGTTTCACCGGCTGGACCCGGCCCGGTCACGGCCTCGCCACAGCCGGGCCACCAATCCGGATGGCTGGTATGGTCCCTGACCGAAAGCCAGATCGGGGGACGGCTTCTTGCCCGCTGGACCCACTCGTCTTCGACCCTCAATGCCATCGGGCGGCACCGCACTGGGCATGCCGGCAACGGTTCGCGGTCGCGCGCCCAGGAGTTAGCGCACCATGCGTTCGTACACCACGAAGCTGACAATCGCCGCACTGGCGGCGGCCACCGCCCTGTCCCTGGCCGCCTGCGGCCCGGACAACTCGGACACCGGCGCCGCCACGGGCGGTGCCGCCACCGGCTCGACCGGCTCGGCCACCGGCGGTGCGGCCACGGGCGGTGCCGCCACCGGCGGTTCCGCGGCCCCGACCGGCGCGGCCGCGGGCGGAGCGGCCACCGGCGGCGGTGCCGCCACGGGCGGTGCGGCGGCCGGCGGCGCCGGGACGGCGGGGGCGACGGGCGGCGCCGCGACCGGTGGCGGGGCCGCCGCCGGCAGCCTCCCGCAGGCCGGCACCTCGGTGAAGTTCGGCCAGCCGGCCGCGGTCGACTTCAACGACAAGACCTCGAACACCGCCGCCAAGCTCCAGCTCACCGTGACCGGCATAACCCCGGGCTCGCTCAAGGACTTCCAGGACGCCAAGGCCAACACGGCCGGCCTGGACGGCCGCGCGCTGTACTACGTCAGCTGGACCATGACGAACCTCGGGGACACCAAGCTGACCTTCAGCGCCCCGGATTCCAAGCTCAAGGTCTACGACGCGAGCGGCAACACCGCGTCGTTCGCCAACCCGGTCGGCTCGACCCCGATCGCCAAGTGCACCACCCCGAGCTTCTCGGGCGCCACCAAGGGCGTCGCGTTCAAGGGCTGCGACATCGTCAGCTTCCCGGCCGGCGGCGGCACCCCGGTGATGGTCGGCTTCGGCGACTCGACCGACATCACCAAGGTCCAGGCCGCCTGGACGAAGTGACGTCCGCTCACGCCTGAACACCTGAACGACCGACGCGAACGGCCCCGCCTCCCCCGAAAGGGTGGCGGGGCCGTTCGGCTGCGCGGGATCAGTCCTCGTCGTCGCCCTCGATGGCGGCCGGCCGGCCGCTCGACAGCGCCTCGAAGTCCAGGAACTCCTGCTCGGCGGCGTCCCGGCCCTTCTGCTTCTCGCGACGACGGTCGACCGCCGGCCGCGGGTTCTCGAAGCGGTGGTCCTCACCGCGGCGGCCGAGCATCTCGGCGCCGGCGGCCATGGTCGGCTCCCAGTCGAAGACGACGGCGTTCTCGTCCGGGCCGATGATGACGGTGTCGCCCTCGCGCGCCCCGACCTTCCACAGCTTCTCCTCGACGCCGAGGCGGGCGAGCCGGTCGGCGAGGTAGCCGACGGCCTCGTCGTTGGAGAAGTCGGTCTGGCGGACCCAGCGCTCCGGCTTGGTGCCGCGGATGCGGTAGGCGCCGTCCTCCTCGGTGATGGTGAAGCCCTCGTCGTCGACGGCCGTGGGCCGCAGCACGATCCGGGTGGACTCCTCGACCGGCTTGGCGGCACGCGCCTCGGCGACGATCTTCGCCACCGCGAAGCTCAGCTCGCGCAGGCCCTTGCGGGAGGCGGCGGAGACCTCGAACACCTGGAAGCCGCGCTCCTCCAGGGAGGCGCGGGTGAGGTCGGCGATGTCCTGGCCGTCCGGGACGTCCACCTTGTTGAGCGCGACCAGGCGCGGACGGTCGTCCAGGCCGCCGTACTGGGCGAGCTCCGCCTCGATGGTCTCCAGGTCGCTCAGCGGGTCACGGCCGGGCTCCAGGGTGGCGCAGTCCAGCACGTGCACGAGCACCGAGCAGCGCTCGACGTGGCGCAGGAACTCCAGGCCGAGGCCGCGACCCTGGCTGGCGCCGGGGATCAGGCCGGGCACGTCCGCGATGGTGTAGACGGTGTCGCCCGCGGTGACCACGCCGAGGTTGGGGACGAGCGTGGTGAACGGGTAGTCCGCGATCTTCGGCTTCGCGGCGGAGAGCACCGAGATCAGCGACGACTTGCCGGCGCTCGGGTAGCCCACCAGGGCGACGTCGGCGACGGACTTGAGCTCCATGACGATGTCACGGGCCTCGCCGGGCTCGCCGAGCAGCGCGAAGCCGGGCGCCTTGCGGCGGGCCGAGGACAGCGCCGCGTTGCCGAGGCCGCCGCGGCCGCCCTGGGCGGCGACGAAGCTGGTGCCGTGGCCGACCAGGTCGGCCAGCACGTTGCCCTGGCGGTCGAGCACGACGGTGCCGTCCGGCACCAGCAGGACGAGGTCCTGGCCCTCGGCGCCGGTGCGGTTGCCGCCCGCGCCGGGCTTGCCGTTGGTCGCCTTGCGCTTGGGCGAGTGGTGGTATTCGAGGAGGGTCGTGATCTGCGCGTCGACGGTGAGGATGACGCTGCCGCCCTCGCCGCCGTTGCCGCCGTCGGGGCCGCCGAGCGGCTTGAACTTCTCCCGGTGAACGGAGGCGCAGCCGTGGCCTCCGTTACCCGCGGCGACGTGAAGTTCGACGCGGTCCACGAAGGTGGTCATGGGGTGTGCCTCCAGTACGGATGAGTCTGCTTGCTACCTGCGTAAAGCCGAAGGGTGGACCGGAACATTCCGGCCCACCCTTCAGTGTGAGTCTGGTGCGACTCGTGAGTCCGCGGGGACTCAGGCCTCGACGGCCACGATGTTGACGACCTTGCGGCCGCGACGGTTGCCGAACTGCACCGCACCGGCGGTCAGCGCGAACAGGGTGTCGTCGCCACCGCGGCCGACACCGGCACCCGGGTGGAAGTGGGTGCCACGCTGGCGGACGAGGATCTCGCCGGCCGAGACGACCTGGCCACCGAAGCGCTTCACGCCGAGGCGCTGGGCGTTCGAGTCACGGCCGTTACGAGTAGAGCTTGCGCCCTTCTTGTGTGCCATTTTTCGCTATCCCCTTACTTGCTGACCGAGTCGATGCTGGTGATGCGCACCGCGGTGTGCTTCTGACGGTGACCCTGACGACGGCGGTAGCCGGTCTTGTTCTTGTAACGCAGGATGATGATCTTGTCACCCTTGGTCTGGTCGACCACCTCGGCGTGAGCCTTCACGCCGGCCAGGACCCACGGGTCGGAGGTGACGGCGTCACCGTCGACGACCAGGATGGTCGAGAGCTCGACCGAGTCACCCGGCTTGGCCTCGATACGGTCGATCTCCAGCACGTCGCCGACGGCGACCTTGTGCTGGCGGCCGCCTGCGCGAACGATCGCGTACATGCGGTACCTGCTTTCCTTGCTCGGTCGGAACCCCCGACGCCAGCCACCTGGGTACGGACACAGGAGCCTCTCCCCGTCCCTCCGCGCTGGCGCGGACGTACCGGGAAGGTGATGTGCTCGGGAGCAATGGCGTAGACACGCCGATGGTCAAGAATACGGACCGGCCGCCCGGGGGGCAAACCGGCCCGTACGGCCCGGGGCGGGAAGGGTCCCGCCCCGGGCGTGGGCACTACTCGGCCGCCGTATCACCTTCGGCGGCCGCCGCCTTCTTGGCCGCCGCGCTCGTCCGCTTGGTCGCGGTCTTGCGGGCGGTGGTCTTCTTGGCCGCCGTCGTCGTCTTCTTGGCGGCGGTCTTCTTCGCGGCGGTCTTGCGCGCGGCCCGCTTCTTGGGGGCCGGCGCCTCCTCGGCCTCGGCCTCGGCGGCCGGCTCCTCCGCGGGCGCCTCGGCCGCAGCCTCGGCGGCGGCCTCCACCGGAGCCTCCTCGGCGACCGGCTCGGCGACCGGCTCGACCGGGGCCGCGGCGGCCACCGCGGCGGCCTCCAGGGCCGCCTCCAGCGCCGCGTCGGCCTTCGCCTGCAGCACCACGATCTCGGCGCCCTGCGGCGAACCGGCCGGGGCCGTCGCCTTGCGCACCGCGCGGCGGCGCGGACGGCCCGCCGGAGCGGCCACCGGGGCCGGCTCGGCGACGGGGGCCCCGACGGCCTCCGCGGCCGCCTGGGACACCGGCGCCTCGACGCCCGGGACCTCCAGGGCCAGCTGGCCCTCGATCTCCTCGCGCACCGGCTCGGCCGGGGCCTCCGGGGCCTCGACGAGCTCGACGACCGTCTCCTCCGTCACCGGCACGGCCTCGACGGCCTGCGGCTCCTCGTGGCCCGCACCGCCCTTGCCCCGGCGACGGCGCTTGCCGCCCTGGCCCGCCTCGACGGCCGCGGCCGCCGGGGCGTGGGTGTGGGCGCTCGGCTGCTCCATGTGGACGATCACGCCGCGGCCGTTGCAGTGCACGCAGGCCTCGGAGAACGACTCCAGCAGGCCCTGGCCGACCCGCTTGCGGGTCATCTGGACCAGGCCCAGCGAGGTGACCTCGGCCACCTGGTGCTTGGTCCGGTCCCGGCCCAGGCACTCCAGCAGGCGGCGCAGCACCAGGTCCCGGTTGGACTCCAGCACCATGTCGATGAAGTCGATCACGATGATGCCGCCGAGGTCGCGCAGCCGCAGCTGGCGCACGATCTCCTCGGCCGCCTCGATGTTGTTCCGGGTGACCGTCTCCTCCAGGTTGCCGCCCTGGCCGACGAACTTCCCGGTGTTGACGTCGATGACGACCATCGCCTCGGTGCGGTCGATCACCAGCGAACCGCCGCTGGGCAGCCAGACCTTGCGGTCCAGCGCCTTCATCAGCTGCTCGTCGATCCGGTAGGTGGCGAACACGTCCACCTCGGAGGTCCAGCGCTGGAGCCGCTCGGCGAGGTCCGGGGCCACGCTGGAGACGTACTCGTGGATGGTCTGCCACGCCTCGTCGCCGGAGACGATGACCTTGGTGAAGTCCTCGTTGAAGATGTCGCGCACGACCCGGACGGTCATGTCCGGCTCGCCGTACAGCAGCGCGGGGGCGTTGCCGGTCGCGGCCTTCTTCTGGATCTCCTCCCACTGCTGCTGGAGGCGCTGGACGTCGCGGGTCAGCTCGTCCTCGGAGGCACCCTCGGCGGCGGTGCGCACGATGACGCCCGCGTCGTCCGGGACGATCTTCTTGAGGATCTGCTTCAGGCGGGCGCGCTCGTTCTCGGGGAGCTTGCGCGAGATGCCGGTCATCGAGCCCTCGGGCACGTAGACCAGGTAGCGGCCGGGCAGCGAGATCTGGCTGGTCAGGCGGGCGCCCTTGTGGCCGATCGGGTCCTTGGAGACCTGCACGAGCACGGACTGGCCGGACTTCAGCACCGACTCGATCCGGCGCGGGCCGCCGTGGCCGCCCAGCGCGCCGAAGTTGACCTCGCCGGCGTACAGCACGGCGTTGCGGCCCTTGCCGATGTCGACGAACGCGGCCTCCATCGACGGCAGCACGTTCTGGACCTTGCCCAGGTAGACGTTGCCGACGTACGAGGTGGCCTGCTCCTTGTTGACGTAGTGCTCGACGAGCACGCCGTCCTCCAGGACGCCGATCTGGGTGCGCTGGCCGTTCTGGCGCACCACCATGACGCGCTCGACCGACTCGCGGCGGGCCAGGAACTCGGCCTCGGTGATGATCGGCACCCGGCGGCGGCCCAGCTCGCGGCCCTCACGGCGGCGCTGCTTCTTGGCCTCCAGGCGGGTCGAGCCCTTGATGGACTGGACCTCGTCGGGGTCGAAGGACGGCTCGGTCGAGCGGCGGCGCGGCTCGCGCACCTTCACGACCGTGCGGACGCCGTCCTCGGTGGTCTCGGCGGCCTCGACCGCACCGGCCTCGCCGCTGCGGCGGCGACGACGGCGGCGACGGCGCGACGAGGACAGGCCGGCGGCCAGGTCGTCGTCGTCCTCGTCCTCCTCGTCGACGGCCGCGGCGGCCGGCTCCTCGGCGGGCTGCTCGGCCTCGTGGGCCTCGGTCTCGAACTCCTCGGCCTCGCCACGGCGGCGGCGACGGCCGCCCCGGCGGCGGCGGCGCGACGGACGGCCGTCGTCCTCCCACTCGCCCTCGGTCTCCGGACCGGCGGCGGGGGCCTCGACGACGGCGACGGGCGCCTCGACCGGGGCCTCGACGACCACCGGAGCGGCCTTGGGGGCGGTCTTGGGGGTGGCCTTGGCGGCGGCCTTCTGGGCGGCCTTGGCGGCGCCCTTCGAGCGGCCCGGCTCGACCCGGGCGCGCACCCGGCGGCGACGGCCGACGCCGCTGTACTCGAACTCGTCCTCCTCCTCGCGCTCGGCGGCCACCGGGGTCTGCTCGGCGGCGACCGGGGCCTCGACGGCGGCAGGCTGCTGCTGCGTCGCGGCCGGGGCGACGTAGGGGGCCGGCTCCTGGAACACCGGGGCCTGGAAGATCGCGGTGGACGGGCGCACGGCGCGGCGGCGCACCCGGTGCGGCGGCTCGGCCTCGACGGCCGGGGCGGGCTCGGCGACCGGCGCGGGCGCGGCGGCCTCGGCCTCGGTCTCCTCCTCGGCCGGCTCCTCCTCGGCCACCGGCTCCTCGACCGGGGCCTCGACGACCGGCGCGGCCTCGACCACGCGACGGCGGCGGGCGCGGCGGGCCGGCGCGGCGGGCGCCTCCTCGGCGGCGGGCTGCTCGGCCTTCTCGGCCACCGGCTCGGCCACCGGGGCCTGCTCGACGACGGCCGGGGTCTCGGCGGCGGGTGCCCCGGCGGGGGCCTCGGCGCGCTTGCGGGTCCGGCGGGCCCGGACCGGCTTCTCGGCCGCGGGGACCTCCTCGGCCGGAGCCTCGGCGACGGCGGCGAGGACGGCGCGGCGGGCGA
>NZ_JBHVPD010000116.1:0-29979 GCF_042887525.1 Kitasatospora sp. NPDC057936 | reverse complement strand
CCCCGGTGATCCCGGTGGTGCGCGGCCCGTCGCCGTGCGTCACGGCTCCTGGGGGAGCAGCACCCAGAGCGCCAGGTAGATCAGGAACTGCGGGCCGGGCAGCAGGCACGAGGCCAGGAAGATCAGCCGGACCGTCCAGGCCGACAGGCCGAAGCGCTCGGCGATCCCGGCGCAGACGCCGGCGATGACGCGGTTGTGACGGGGACGGGCGAGGCGCGGGCTCATGGTGCTCTCCGTGGAGTCGTGCCCGGTCCGGCCTCTCCGGCGGGCGTACTTCCATGCTCCGCCGCCGCCGGCCCGGAATCCTCCGCCCACCAGGCGATTCGCCCGCCCCGCGTCTCACCGGCGAGGCGTACCCGCGAGTCGGGGCCCCCTCAGGGTCCACCCCGAGTCCCCGCGGGCGGGTACCCCCGGTGCGGGGGTCAGTTCGTGTGTGGGGGCTGCTGGGGCTGGGCGTAGGGGTTGTCCGCGACGGGCCGGGCGGGCGGGATGGTCGGGATGGTCGGGGCGGGCTGGGCGGGCTGGGCGGGCTGGGGTGCCGGGGCGACGGGGGAGGGTTGGATCGGCTGGGCGTTCGGGTCGTGGGCCGCCGGCGCCGGCGGCTGGGCCGGCTGTGGGGCCGCCGGGGCGGTGCGGCGGTTGACCACGGCCTTCACGGAGCCGGCGATCAGCAGGACCGGCAGGATGAAGGCCTGGAAGTAGATGTGGTAGACGTCCTCGTCGAAGACGAAGCCCAGGTAGTAGGCGTAGCCGGCGAACGCGGCACCGGCGAGGATGTTGAGGATCCGCCAACCGCCCTTCTGGCCGCCGACGTTGATGGCCCCCAGGATCACCATGGCGATGCCGCTGACGGCCATCAGGGCGACGTACCAGGAGAACAGGGGGTGGTTGCCGAAGTCGAGGTTGTTCAACGCGGGATCCTGTGGGCTGGAATGAGAAACGGTGAACCGTCGGGGACGAGAGCGCACGGTACTTGAGGCGTCCGGCATCCGTCTCGGGCCTTTCGTCACGGAGTCGTCGTGTTCTGCTGTAATCCGGCTGAGAGGGTGGGGAAATGACTGACTATGAGGTGCTGCGGGTCTTTTGCGGGCCCGGCGGGGAGTGCGGGAACGCTCTCGGCGTGGTGCGGGACGGGGCGTCGGTGCCGGGCCGCGACGAGCGGCAGGCGGTGGCCCGGGAGCTCGGGTTCAGCGAGACGGTGTTCGTCGACGACCCGGTGCGGGGCGTGATCGACATCTACACGCCCACGCTGCGGCTGCCGTTCGCCGGGCACCCGTGCGTCGGGACGGGCTGGCTGCTCGGGGTGGACCGCCTCGTGACGCCCGCCGGCGAGGTGGGCGTCCGGCGGGAGGACGGGCTGACGCTGATCGAGGCGCGCGCCGACTGGGCGCCGCCGCGCACCCTGCGGCAGTACGGGTCGGCGGCGGAGGTGGACGCGCTGGAGGTGCCACCGCCGGGCGAGTGGGTCTACGCGTGGGCCTGGCAGGACGAGGCGGAAGGGACGGTCCGGGCGCGCGGCTTCCCCGGGCGCGACGACGGGATCGACGAGGACGAGGCGACGGGCGCGGCGGCGCTGCTGCTGACCGCGCGGCTCGGGCGGGCGCTGACCGTCACGCAGGGCCGGGGCTCGCGGATCGTGACCGCGCCGCGCGGGGCCGGGCTGATCGAGGTCGGCGGCCTGGTGCTCAGGGAGCCGGCTCGGCCGACGCCCGGGCGGCCGGGACCGGAGTGATCGCGGCGGCGACCGGGGGGCTCACCAGGCTGGTCATCTTCGAGGTCTTCGGGGCCTTCGCAGCCTTTGCCGCCTTCGCGGCCTGAGGAACGCCCTCCGTCGCCCCCTCGGGCCCGCGGGCCCGGGGCCGCCGCTCCCGCACCAGCCGCCGCAGCGCCGGGACGAGGGCCACGTGCGTCACGGCGACGCCGATCACCGCGAGCAGTATGTGGTCGACGTTGAGGACGTGCCCGGGCGTCCAGGAGGAGAGGAACTCCAGGCCGGTGGCCAGCAGGGCGGAGACGCCGGTGGTGCGCAGGAAGGACGGCAGCCACGGGGCGCGCGGCCGCCCGCCGGCCAGCGGGAGCAGGACGCCGAGCGGGGCCAGCAGGACGAGCTCGCCGACCACCTGCCAGGCCGAGGAGGAGCGCAGGGAGGCCAGCGGCGTGAGGTTGGCGTCGTAGACCCAGGCCACCGGCAGTGGTCTGAGCACGACCAGCCACAGGACCAGCGACAGGTGGAGGGCGAGGCCCGCCAGTCCGACCTGTCGCAGGGGACGGTGGACGGCCGGCGCCGGCCCGGTGTCGGTCCGTGCGCCGGAACGCTCGTCGCGTGTCCTGGTGCCATCTCGCTGCACGGGGGGAAGGACGTGAGCCGGTGGCGCGGCGGTTCCACGCCGGGCGTGAACATTCCGACACGCGCCCCGATCCGCCCCGAGCAGGCGGGACCCGTCACTTGCAGGCGTTCGCCGCCGCCGTCGGCACGGCGCTGAACACGTTGTCCTGCGGCGGGGTGGTCGGCCCGGCCGGGCTGGGCGACGGGCCGGGGCCCGCCTTGGCGGTGCTCCGGGCCGCGGGTGGGCTCGGTGCGACCGGGGTCGGGGTGGCCGGCGCGGTCGGTATGTGCGGGGCGGTCGGACAGGCCGTCCGGCTGGCGGGGGCGCCCGCGTCCACCGGGACGGCGGTCGGGCGGATCCCGCAGCCGGAGGCCAGCGCGAGCAGGAGCAGTACGCCGGCGGCCCGGCGGGCGGTGGGAGGCCGGACGGCGGCGGGGGCAGGGGGGTTCACTGGGCGTCCTCGTGCTCGACGGCGTCCCGGACGGTGCCGTCGCCGGCCCCGTCCTCGGACGGCGGCGGTGGCGGCGCCAGCGGCAGCGTCAGCGTGAACACCGCCCCGACCTCCCCGTTCGCCGCCGTGATCGTTCCCCCGTGGATCTGTGCGTTGGCCATCGCGATGGACAGGCCGAGGCCGCTGCCCTCGGAGCGGGCCCGGCCGCGGTCGGCCTTGTAGAAGCGGTCGAAGACGTGCGGCAGCACGTCCTCGGGGATGCCGGGGCCGCTGTCCGAGACCTCGACGACCACCGAGCCATTGGTCTCCCGGACCTTGACCCGCACCGGCGAGCCGCCGTGCTTGAGCGCGTTGCCGATCAGGTTGGCGAAGACGACGTCGAGGCGCCGCGGGTCCACGACGGCGAGGATGCCGCGCGGGGCGTCCAGTTCGACCGCGTCGTACCAGGCCCGGCCGTCGATGCAGGACATGATCAGGTCGGCGACGTCCACCTCGTCGGCGACGAGCTTGGCGGTGCCGGCGTCGAAGCGGGTCACCTCCATCAGGTTCTCCACCAGGTCGGACAGCCGCCGGGTCTCGCTGACGACGAGCCGGACGGCCGGCTCGATCATCGGGTCGAGCGACTCGGCCTCGTCCTCCAGGATGTCGGTGACGGCCGTCATCGCGGTCAGCGGCGTGCGCAGCTCGTGCGACATGTCGGCGACGAACCGCCGGCTCTGCGCCTCGCGCGCGCTCAGCTCCTCGACCTGCTCGTGCAGTGACTCCGCGGCGCGGTTGAACGTCCGCGCGAGGTCCGCGAGTTCGTCCGAGCCCTCGACTTCGAGGCGGGTGTCCAGACGGCCCTCGCCGAGCGCCAGGGCGGCGTCGCCGAGCCGCTTGACCGGCCGCAGCACCGTCGCCGAGGCGGCCTGCGCGAGCAGCGCCGAGCCGATCAGCGCCAGCAGGGTGGCGATGGCCAGCGACCAGCCCAGGGTGTTGAGGTCGGCCCGCTCGTTCTCCAGCGACTTGAACATGTACGCCGTCGGCCCGTTCGGCACCACCTTGGTGCCGCCGATCACGAACGGCCGGCCCTCCAGGTTCTGCCGCTGCCAGTACAGGTGGTACGGGTACGGGTTGCTCTCGGTGACCTCGCGCGGGCGGGCCACGGTGGACTGCAGCGCGGCCGGCACGTCGGCGAGCGTGAAGTGCGCCGGGTCGGAGGAGGCCGGGCACTCCGGGTGCGCCGGGTCGACCACGACGACGTCGTAACTCAGCCCGGAGCTGGCGACGTTCGTGGCGAGCGCGGCCAGGTCCGGGCAGCTCGCGCCCATGGGCAGGTCGGAGACGTTCCGGGTGAGCGAGACCCGGAAGTCGTTGAGGGCCGTGTCCTGGGCGCGCTTGAGCACCGCGTCGCGGTTCAGCCAGTAGGCGATGCCGGAGGCCGATACGGCGGCGAGCAGCGCGACCGCCGCGAACACCGCGATCAGCCGGACCCGCAGCGAGCGCAGGCTGCGCCACTTGCCCGTGGCGAAGCGCCGGGTCGTCGTCTGTTGGTCAGTCACAGGAGCCTGTCGTCGTACGGGAGTTTGCGGGCACGGAGGGCGCGGCTCAGGACGGCGGGTCCAGCCGGTAGCCGACCCCGCGCACCGTCCGGATCAGGGTCGGCGCGGACGGCACGTCCTCGACCTTGGCCCGCAGGCGCTGCACGCACGCGTCCACCAGGCGGGAGTCGCCCAGGTAGTCGTGCTCCCACACCAGCCGCAGCAGCTGCTGGCGGGAGAGCGCCTGGCCGGGACGGCGGCTGAGTTCCAGCAGCAGCCGCAGCTCGGTCGGGGTGAGCTGGAGGTCCTGCCCGTCCTTGGTGACGGTCATGGCGGCGCGGTCGATCACGACGCTGCCGTACGCGGAGGAGTCCGAGCTCTCCCGTTCGCCGCGCCGCAGCACGGCCCGGATCCGGGCGTCCAGGACGCGCGGCTGCACCGGCTTGACCACGTAGTCGTCGGCGCCGGACTCCAGGCCGACCACGACGTCGATGTCGTCGGACCGGGCGGTCAGCAGGATGATCGGCAGCTGGTCGGTGCGGCGGATCCGGCGGCAGACCTCGAAGCCGTCGATTCCGGGCAGCATCACGTCCAGCACGATCAGATCGGGCCGCTGCTCCTTGAAGAGCCTCAGACCGTCCTCGCCGGAGGCGGCGGTGGCCACACGGTGGCCCTGGCGGGTGAGGGCGAGTTCGAGGCCGGTCCGGATGGCGTCGTCGTCCTCGATCAGTAGGAGGAAAGGCACGGCCCCATTTTGGCCCACCGGAAGCCGCGAATCACCCCCCGGACCGGTCACCGTCCGTTCGGGAACCGGAAGGAGCGCCACCGGCGTCCGGTAGGAGGGAGGCGGACCGAGGCGTTCGGCCCGTCCCCTGTGACACCCCTGTGACAGTCGGCGGACAGCGCCATCACAACCGCCGGGCAGGATTTTCCATGTCGCCGCAGGACAGCGGGCCAACCGGGCCGCTGGAGGGCGGCAACCGGAACCCGCTCGTACCGAACCAAGGGGGCGCACGATGAACGCCATGCTTCAGACCCGGACCAACCCGGCTGTCCGCACCGCGCGTTCCTCAGCGACCACCCACCGGACCCGGTACGAGATCAGGACCGACGAGAACTCCGGTGCCGTCACCGTACGGGGGTGCGCACACAGCACCGGGAATCCTGCCACTCGCCGGGTGAGCGGCGCGGGCAGGGCGGGGGAGCTGTACGGGATCGGCCGGATGGGGAGTGCGGTCGACTCCGCCAACACCCTCACGCTGCGGGGGATCCTCCCCGTCCGCGTCGAGGGCAAGGACGCCCTGGGGGGCAACGGGGGGAACGGCCTGCGGAAGGTCGGCTCGGGGGAGCCGACCGGCCGCGAGGCCGCCGGTGCGACGCTGCTGCGGCTGAACCCCGCCGCCGCGCGCACCACCGAGGCGGGACAGGGAGACGCGCAGGGGGAGCACCCGGCCGTCGCGGAGGACCACATCACGGAGTTCACCGCGTACGTGCGCGAGCGCCGCGCCTCCCTGTACGCCACGGCGTACCACCTGACCGGTGACCGCTACGAGGCCGAGGACCTGCTGCAGAGCGCGCTCTTCAGCACCTACCGCGCCTGGGGCCGGATCACCGACAAGGCCGCGGTCGGGGGCTACCTCCGCCGCACCATGACCAACCTGCACATCTCCGCCTGGCGGCGCCGCAAGGTCAACGAGTACCCGACCGAGGAGCTGCCGGAGACGGCCGGCGACACCGACGCGATGGGCGGCACCGAGCTGCGCACCGTGCTCTGGCAGGCGCTGGCGAAGCTGCCGGAGAACCAGCGGACCATGCTGGTGCTGCGGTACTACGAGGGCAAGACCGACCCGGAGATCGCCGACGTGCTGGGGATCAGCGTCGGCACGGTCAAGAGCAGCATCTGGCGCGCCCTGCGCCGCCTGCGCGACGACGAGCACCTGAACAAGTCCGGCGACACCATGCGGGCGTTCGGCGAACTGGTCGCGTGACGGCTGTAACGGGAAGGGACGCTCGAAGCGTCTGAGTAACAGGGGACTCCCGTCGGGGGACGGGAAGAGGACGGTCACGGACTGCGGACGTCGGCTCGGGGGAGCGATGTCCACGGGGGAGCCCGACGACCGTCCGAACGCGACGGGCCCGGTGCGGGGGAGACGCACCGGGCCCGTCGTTCTGTCGTCCGAGGGCGACCCCGGGTGTCACACGGACGAGAGCTGCGGCTGTCCGGCCGCCGCGGTGATCCGGCGGACGGCCTCCGGGCCGGCGCACGGGTGGGCGCCCAGGGCGACCTGGCGGCCGACGATGGACCGCTCGGCGCGCATCAGCCGCCAGCCGCGGCGCAGCAGCACCGGCAGCGACTTGCGGCCCTCGCGGACGTCCCGGCGCAGCCGGCGCCAGGCCGTGGTGAGCGCGCCGTTGCGCAGGCACAGCGCGTCGCCGAGCAGGCCCTCGTCGGCGCACCGGACGGCGATCTCGGCGGCGAAGATGCCCTCGGCGATGAACGCGGGGGCGCCGGCCAGGTCGAGCGTGCGGGTGCCGACGCGGCCGTTGTCCGGGATCGAGTACACCGGCACCTCGGTGCGGCCGGTCTCGTGGAGGTCGCGGATGGCGGCGACGGCCTGGTCGCGGTGCCAGGCGAGCGGCGAGTCCCAGTCGACCGCGCCGTCGGGCAGCAGTGGCAGGGTGGGGTCGTCGCCGTCCTTGTAGAAGTCGTCGAGCTGGAGCACCGGCAGGCCACTGCGGCCGGCGAGCGAGGACTTCCCGGATCCGGAGGGGCCGGACAGCAGGACCACCCGGGCGCGGGTCGTCGGCACAGGGTTCAGCGGCTCGTCACTCACGGGACACCAGTCTGACGCATCCGGGCCCGATGCCGAAACCGGTCGGACTACACCGGTTCCGCCGCGGCCGGCGCGGCCAACGCGGCGTGCAGCAGCGGGAGGTGGGCGGTGTCGGTCTGGAGGTAGACCAACGGGCCGGGCCCGGGCGGCCGGTAGGCGGTGGCCGCCCAGTCCTGGTCGTGCCAGACCTCGGGCTCGGGCTCGTGGAACTCGCCGCCGGCCGTGAGCTCCAGGCGCAGGGCGGATGAGGCGAAGGTCACGGTCGCGGAGGCGGGGGTGATCAGCAGCCGGCCGTTGACGTAGCCCGCGTCCTCGCCGGGGTGGTCGACGCGCGCCGAGCAGGGGATCCGGGCGGACCGTCCGGCGGCCAGCTGGCGCCGGGTGCGGGCGAGCCGCAGCCGGCGGACGAAACCGTCCGCGAACAGCGCCATGAGCTCGCCCAGGACCTCGCCCATCGGGTCTCCTCTCCCGTCCTGCCGTCCCTTCCCAGTGTCCGGACGGGCCGGCCGGGCCGGGAGCGCCGAAGGGATCGTCCCGGTGCGACCAAAGTCGTCGGCCGGGCGGATGGCGGGGGCCGGCCCCGGCACGGCCGCGAACGCCGACGGACCCGCACCAGGGGGGGAGAGGTGCGGGTCCGTCCTATGACCGTCCGGGCCCTGGGGGGGAGAGGGCACTGGGGACGGCCAGTCTGTGGAGTTGTTACTCGATGTCGACGGAGAGTCAGATCCCCATCGGGTGCCAGACCGTCTTCGTCTCCAGGAAGGAGAGTAGCCGGTCGGTACCGGGAGCATTGGTCCAGTCCTGGGCGAACGGGTCCAGCTCCGGACGGACCACCCGCTTCAGGGTATCCGCGGCGGCGGCCTCCAGGGCGGGCGCCGCGCCGGGACCGTCGGCCGCGATGGCGCCGGTGAGGTCCACGGCGTTGACGTCCTGGTGCGAGGCCAGGGTCGGCGCGATGTCCGCGGTGCGGCCCGAGATGATGTTGACCACGCCGCCCGGGACGTCCGAGGTGGCGAGCACCTCGCCCAGCGACAGGGCCGGCAGCGGGGCGTCCGCGGCGGCGGCGACCACGACCGTGTTGCCGGTGGCGATCGCCGGGGCGATCACCGAGACCAGGCCGAGCAGCGAGTGCCCGTACCCGGCCTGCGGGGCGACGATCCCGACCACGCCGGTCGGCTCGGGGGTCGACAGGTTGAAGAACGGTCCGGCGACCGGGTTGGCGCCGCCCGCGATCTGGGCGACCTTGTCCGTCCAGCCCGCGTACCAGACCCAGCGCTCGATCGCGGCGTCCACCAGCGCGGCGGCCTTCTTCGGGCCGACGCCCTCGGAGACGGCCACCTCGGCGGCGAACTGCTCGCGCCGGCCCTGCAGCATCTCGGCCACCCGGTACAGCACCTGGCCGCGGTTGTACGCGGTGGTGCCGGCCCAGCCCTTGACCGCCGCGCGGGCGGCCAGGACGGCGTCCCGGGTGTCCTTGCGGGTGCCCAGCGGGGCGTTGGCGAGCCACTCGCCCTTTGCGTCGGTCACCTCGTACACCCGCCCGCTCTCGGAGCGCGGGAACTTCCCGCCGACGTACAGCTTGTAGGTCTTGAGGACGTCAAGACGCGCAACGACATCAGACATCGAGGTAGGCCTCCAGACCGTGGCGGCCACCCTCGCGGCCGTAACCCGACTCCTTGAAGCCGCCGAACGGCGAGGTCGGGTCGAACTTGTTGAAGGTGTTGGCCCAGACCACACCGGCCTTGAGCCTGTTGGCCATCCAGAGGATGCGCGAGCCCTTCTCCGTCCAGATGCCGGCGGAGAGGCCGTACGGGGTGTTGTTGGCCTTCGCGACCGCCTCTTCGGGGGTGCGGAAGGTCAGCACCGACAGGACCGGGCCGAAGATCTCCTCCTGGGCGATCCGGTGGGCCTGGCTGACGCCGGTGAACAGGGTCGGCTTGAACCAGAAGCCGGTGCCCGGGAGTTCGCAGGCCGGCGACCAGCGCTCGGCGCCCTCGGCCTCGCCGGCCTCGGTCAGCGCGGTGATCCGGGCCAGCTGCTCGGCCGAGTTGATGGCGCCGATGTCGGTGTTCTTGTCCAGCGGGTCACCGACCCGCAGGGTGCCCATCCGGCGCTTCAGGGCGTCCAGCAGCTCGTCCTGGACCGACTCCTGGACCAGCAGGCGCGAACCCGCGCAGCAGACGTGGCCCTGGTTGAAGAAGATGCCGTTGACGATGCCCTCGACGGCCTGGTCGATCGGCGCGTCGTCGAAGACGATGTTGGCCGCCTTGCCGCCCAGCTCCAGCGAGAGCTTCTTGCGGGTGCCGGCCAGCTGCTTGGCGATCGCCCGGCCGACCGGGGTCGAGCCGGTGAAGGCGACCTTGTTGACGTCCGGGTGCGCGGTGAGCGCGGCGCCGGTGCGGCCGTCACCGGTGACGATGTTGACGACGCCCTTCGGCAGACCGGCCTGGCGGCAGATCTCGGCGAAGCGCAGCGCGGTCAGCGGGGTGGTCTCGGCCGGCTTCAGGACGACCGTGTTGCCGGTCGCCAGGGCGGGCGCGATCTTCCACGCCAGCATCAGCAGCGGGAAGTTCCACGGGATGACCTGGCCGGCCACGCCCAGCGGCTTCGGGTTCGGGCCGTAGCCGGCGAAGTCGAGCTTGTCGGCCCAGCCCGCGTAGTAGAAGAAGTGCGCGGCGACCAGCGGCAGGTCGACGTCGCGGGTCTCGCGGATCGGCTTGCCGTTGTCGATCGACTCCAGCACGGCCAGCTCGCGGCTGCGCTCCTGGATGATCCGGGCGATCCGGAACAGGTACTTGGCGCGCTCGCTGCCCGGCAGCGCCGACCAGTCGGCGAACGCCTTGCGGGCGGCGGCGACCGCGCGGTCGACGTCCTCGTCGGTGCCCTGGGCGAACTCGGCGAGCACCTGCTCGGTGGCCGGGTTGACCGTCTTCAGCGCCTCGCTGCCGGAGGAGTCGACGAACTCGCCGCCGATGAAGTGGCCGTAGGAGGTGGCGATGTCGCCCGCGGCGGCGGGGGACTCGGGGGCCGGGGCGTAGGCGAAGAGGCCGGAGGCCTTCACCGGCTCCTCGATGTTCTTCTTCTTGGCCATGGTGATCAGTCCACCGTCACGTAGTCGGGGCCGGAGTAGCGGCCGGTGGCGAGCTTCTGGCGCTGCATCAGCAGGTCGTTGAGCAGGCTGGAGGCGCCGAAGCGGAACCAGTGCGGGCTCAGCCAGTCGTCGCCGAGGGTCTCGTTGACCATCACCAGGTACTTCATGGCGTCCTTGGTGGTCTTGATGCCACCGGCGGGCTTCACGCCGACCTGGACGCCGGTCTGCGCGCGGAAGTCGCGCACGGCCTCCAGCATCAGCAGGGTGACCGGCGGGGTCGCGTTGACGGCGACCTTGCCGGTGGAGGTCTTGATGAAGTCGGCACCGGCCAGCATCGCGAGCCAGGAGACGCGGCGTACGTTGTCGTACGTCTGGAGCTCGCCGGTCTCGAAGATGACCTTGAGGTGGGCGTAGCTGCCGTCGGCGCGCTTGCACGCCTCCTTGACGGCGACGATCTCGTTGAAGACGTCGAGGTAGCGGCCGGAGAGGAAGGCGCCCCGGTCGATCACCATGTCGATCTCGTCGGCACCGGCGGCGACCGCGTCGGCGGTGTCGGCGAGCTTCACCGGGAGGGCCGCGCGGCCGGCCGGGAAGGCGGTGGCGACGGAGGCGACCTGGATGTCGGTGCCCCGCAGGGCGTCCTTCGCGGTGGCGACCATGTCCGGGTAGACACAGATGGCGGCCACGCGGGGGGTGGACGGGTCGGAGGGGTCGGGGGTCCTGCCCTTGGCGCACAGTGCGCGCACCTTGCCGACCGTGTCCGCGCCCTCCAGCGTGGTCAGGTCGATCATCGAGATCGCCAGGTCGATGGCGTAGGCCTTCGCCGTGGTCTTGATCGAGCGGGTACCGAGGGTGGCGGCACGCGCCTCCAGGCCGACCTGGTCGACGCCGGGCAGGCCGTGCAGGAAGCGGCGGAGCGAGGCCTCGGACGCCGCAACGTCCGCGAGGCCGCTGCCCGCAACGCCGGGGGCATTGGCTGCAACAGTGGACATAGTCACCAGACCAGCATATCTACGCGCGTAGTCGACCGCTAGAGGGCCTTGCTTTCGTGGCCGGACCGAGATCTCGGGGGCGGGGGAGGGGCGCGCGGTGGCGGTGGGAGCGGATGGGGGCGGCTTGGGCGGGGGGAGGGCACGGCCCGGGCGAGAGTCGTGGGCGAGAGAGGGGCGTGCGGGGCCGTTCGGGGGCGCGCAGCCGCCGGCGGGCGGGCCGGGAGCCTCCCCGGCAACCGATGCCCTACCGAGACCTCTTCCCGGGAGGCATGGGGCAGAATCGTCGGCATGACCGATTCCGACGGCAAGCCCCACCAGGGCCCCGCCGCCCCCGACGGGGAACCCGGGTACGCGGACCGCGTGTACCGCTCGGTTCCCGGTGTGATCTCCGGCGTGCTGCTGCTGGCCGTCGCCGCGTGGCTGATCGGCGACGCCGCCCTGAACGGGACCGGGAAGACGCCCGCCGTGTCGCTCGCGGCCGTGCCGGTGTTCGCCTTCCCGGTGATCGCCTACACGCTGCGCCCGGCGGTGCTGGCCAACGACCGGCGGCTGGTGGTGCGCAACCCGTGGCGCACGATCACCGCGCCGTGGGCCGCGGTGGACGCGCTGCGCGCCGGGTACTCGGTCGAGCTGCTCGCCGAGGGCAGGAAGTTCCAGGTGTGGGCCGTCCCGGTGTCGCTGCGCCAGCGCAAGCGCGCCAACCGGGTCCGGGCCCGCGGCGGCGCCCCCGAGCACACCTCCCGGATGGGGATGGTCTTCGGCGGCGGTGGCGGCGCGTCCGCCGGCTCGCCGGTGGCGGGCTCCTCCGACCCGACCCGGGCCTGGTCCGACCAGGTGACCTCGGTGCTCCAGGAGATGGCCGAACGCAACGCCTCCCGTCCGGACGCCGCCGGGCCGATCGTCGTGCGGTGGTGCTGGTGGGTGATCGCGCCGACGCTGCTCGGCCTGGCCGCGCTGATCACGGTGATCGTCGTCTGAGCCCTGTGGTGCGTCGAGCGGCCCGCCGGACTCTCCGGCGGGCCGCTGGTGCGTCCGGCGCCGGAAGTCGGCCCGTCCGGCTTCCCGCGAGCGGGTCGGGGGGCCGGAGCGCGACCACGGGCGTGCCGGTCAGCGGCCCAACTGGGCGGCCAGGACGTCGATGGCCTTCTTCGACTCGGCGAGCCCGGCGCCCGTCCGTTCGCGGTAGACCTTGATCGCGTTGATCAGCTTGCCGCGCTGCACGTACGCGACCACCTCCGGCATCGTCCGGGGGTCGCGGCCCGCCACGGCCGGGGGCAGGCCCTCCGGGCGGGGGTAGCGGATGCCGAAGTGGCCGATGATGGCGTCGAGTTTGGCCTCGATGGCCGCGAGTCGCTGCTCGGTGCTCACCGCGTCGGATGTGTCCATGCGTGGAGCCTATGGCAGCCGGTCGGCCCCGGCGGAGGCCGGATACCGCACGAGCGCCCCCGGCAGGAGGCGCTCGTGCGGTATCCGGGACGGTGTCAGCCGTCGATGCCCGCGGCCACGGCCAGGTCGCGCTTGACGGCGTCGAGCAGCTCGGCGGCCCGCACCCGGGCGCCGGCCAGGTCGGCGGCCGAGGCGACCGGGAGGACGACCTCCAGGTAGCACTTCAGCTTGGGCTCGGTGCCGGACGGCCGGACCACGATCCGCGCGGAGCGGACGGCGTCGCCGGCCAGGTAGTAGCGCAGCCCGTCGGTGGGCGGCAGCTCGGCCGAGCCGGCGGTCAGGTCGTCGGCCCGGGCGACGCTCAGGCCGGCCAGGACGGTCGGCGGCTGCTCGCGCAGGCGGGCCATCGCGGCGCCGATCAGCGACAGGTCCTGCACGCGGACGGAGAGCTGGTCGGTGGCGTGCAGGCCGTGCTCCAGCGCCAGGTCGTCCAGCAGGTCGCTCAGGGTGCGGCCGGACTTCTTGAGGGTCGCGGCCAGCTCGGCGACCAGCAGGGCGGCGGTGATGCCGTCCTTGTCGCGGACGCCCTCGGGGTCGACGCAGTAGCCGAGCGCCTCCTCGTAGCCGTAGCGCAGGCCGTCGGCGCGGGCGATCCACTTGAAGCCGGTGAGCGTCTCGGCGTACCCGAGACCGGCCGCCTCGGCGATCCGGCCCAGCAGGGTGGCGGAGACGATCGTGGTGGCGAAGGTGCCTTCGGCCTTCTTGGCGACCAGGGCCGAGCCGAGCAGCGCGCCGACCTCGTCGCCGCGCAGCATGCGCCAGCCGGAGGTGCCGTTGCCGCTGCCGGCCGCGTTGGCGTTGACCGGGACGGCCACCGCGCAGCGGTCGGCGTCCGGGTCGTTGGCGATGACGATGTCCGGGCCGACCTGGGCGGCGGTGCGGAAGGCGAGGTCCATCGCCCCCGGCTCCTCCGGGTTGGGGAACGCCACGGTCGGGAAGTCCGGGTCCGGCTCGGCCTGTTCGGCGACCACGGTGGGCGCGGCGAAGCCGGCCTCGCGGAAGGCGGCGAGCAGGGTGTCGCGGCCGACGCCGTGCATCGGGGTGTAGACGACGTCGAGGTCGCGCGGGCCGTGCTGGTCGACGATCGAAGCGGCACGGGCCAGGTACGCCTCGATGACGTCCTCGCCGAGCACCTCCCAGCCGTCCTCCGCGCGCGGGACGTCGTCCAGCGAGCCGATCGCGTCGATCTCGGCGGCGATGCCGGCGTCGGCCGGCGGGACGATCTGCGAGCCGTCGCCCAGGTAGACCTTGTAGCCGTTGTCCTGCGGCGGGTTGTGGCTCGCGGTGACGGTGACGCCGGCGGCGGCGCCCAGGTGGCGGATCGCGAAGGCGAGCACCGGGGTGGGCAGCGGGCGGGGCAGCAGCGCGGCGCGCAGGCCGGCGCCGACCACGACGGCGGCGGTGTCGCGGGCGAAGTCGTACGACTTGTGGCGGGCGTCGTAGCCGATGACGACGAGGTCGCCGAGGCCCTGCGCCTTCACGTACGCGACCAGGCCGGCGGCGGCCCGGATGACGACGGCGCGGTTCATCCGCATCGGGCCGGCGCCGAGTTCGCCGCGCAGGCCGGCGGTGCCGAACTGGAGCCGGTCGGCGAAGCGCTCGGTGAGCTCGGCCCAGGCGAGCTTGCCGTCCTCGTCGGCCGCCGGGTCCTCGGCGCGCGCCAGCAGCGCGGTGAGCTCCTCGCGGGTCTGCGGGTCGGGGTCCTCGGCCAGCCAGGCCCGGGTCCGGGCGATGAGGTCGGGGTTGGGTGCCTGCGTCATGGCGGCTGCTCCATCGGGAAGTACGTCGGTGTGTCGGCCGGAGGGTTCCGCAAAGAAGGTGTGCGCATGCGGACGGGGCCCGCGGGCGGGTGTGATCAGCGGGATCACGGCCGCCCGCGGGCCCCGTCGTTCATGATTGTGCGCCGTGCGGGGTCAGATCCGCTCCAGGACCTTGCTCAGCAGCTCGCCCATGCGCTCGGCCGAGGCCTTGCCGGCCTCCAGGACCTCTTCGTGGTTGAGCGGCTCGCCGGTGATGCCCGCGGCCAGGTTGGTGACCAGCGAGATGCCGAGCACCTCGGCGCCGGCCTCGCGGGCGGCGATGGCCTCCAGGGTGGTGGACATGCCGACCAGCTCGCCGCCGATCACCCGGGCCATGTTGACCTCGGCCGGGGTCTCGTAGTGCGGGCCGCGGAACTGCACGTAGACGGCCTCGTCCAGGGACGGGTCGACCTCGCGGCACAGGGCGCGCAGGCGCTTGGAGTACAGGTCCGTGAGGTCGACGAAGTTGGCGCCGACGATCGGGGAGTCCGCGGTCAGGTTGATGTGGTCGCTGATCAGCACCGGCTGACCGGGGACCCAGCCCTCGCGGAGACCGCCGCAGCCGTTGGTCAGGACGACGGTCCCGCAGCCGGCCGCGGCGGCGGTGCGCACGCCGTGGACCACGGTGGCCACGCCGTGGCCCTCGTAGTAGTGGTTGCGGCCGAGGAAGATCAGGGCGCGCTTGTCGCCGATCTTCACCGAGCGGATCTTGCCGGCGTGGCCGGCGACGGCGGGGGCGGGGAAGCCCGGGAGCTCGGTGACCGGGAACTCGGCCACGGTCTCGCCGAGGGCGTCGGCGGCCGGCACCCAGCCGGAGCCCATCACCAGGGCGACGTCGTGGCGCTCGGCACCGGTCAGCTCGCGCAGGCGCGCGGCGGCGGCCTGGGCGGCGGCGTAGGGGTCGGCGGAGACGACCGACTGAGGAGTAGCGTTCACGGATCCGAGGATAGACGGGAATCGGCTACGCGCGTAGAAAATCCGGCGCGGCTTGCCGGATCGTTACCCGGTTGACCCGAAAGCACAGCTCGGTGCCGCTTTTCGGGTGACCGGCCTCGTCGGTATCGACAGTTCCGCACCGCCCTCCGGTGGTCCCCGGGGTGTCCCGCGCGGCGGGTCAGCAGGGCCGGCGGCGGAGGTCCATCACGTAGTCGTCCGGGGCGCCGGCGCTCTCCGCCGCGTCGGCGATCAGGCCGAGGTAGCGGGCCGCGGGCAGGCCGCCCTCGTAGTCGTTGAGGACGTACGTCCAGACCGGGATGTCGCCGTCCAGGGTGTGCGCGCGCAGCCGGATCTTGCGGTAGATGCCGAGCTGGACGCCCTCCCAGCGGTCCAGGCCCTCCTCGTCCATCGGCGCGATCTCGTAGAGGGAGACGAAGACCTGGTCCTTCTCGTCCTCGACGACGGTGGCCAGCGAGCCCTCCCAGCCGAGCTGTTCGCCGCCGAAGGTGAGCCGCCAGCCGTCCAGCCAGCCGGTTCCGCGCAGCGGGGAGTGCGGGGCGCGGCGGGTCATCTGCCGGGCATCGAGGTTCGTGGCATACGCGGCGTAAAGGGGCATGCGGGCCAGACTACGGCGACTGGGGGATCGCACAGAAGCCCGTACCCCGGCGTGGCAGTGCTCTGGGCGTGCGGGACAATGGTGAGCGTGACTCGGATCGTGATCATCGGTGGCGGACCCGGCGGCTATGAGGCGGCTCTCGTCGCCGCTCAGCTCGGCGCGGAGGTGACCGTCGTCGACCGCGACGGTCTGGGCGGATCGGCGGTGCTCACGGACTGCGTTCCGTCGAAGACGCTGATCGCGACCGCGGAGGTGATGACCACCTTCGACAGCTCCTACGACGAGCTCGGGATCACCGTCGCCCGGGACGGGGCCGCGCGCGAGCACGGCGACAAGGTCGTCGGCGTGGACCTGGGCAAGGTCAACCGCCGTGTGAAGCGACTGGCGATCGCCCAGTCCCACGACATCACCCAGTCGGTCACCCGCGCCGGTGTCACCGTGCTGCGCGGCCGGGGCCGGCTCGGCGCCGGCGGGCAGGCCGTGGACGGCTCCCGCGAGGTGCTCGTGGACGCCCCCGACGGCACCGTGCACTCGCTGCGCGCCGACGCGGTGCTGATCGCGACCGGCGCCCACCCGCGCGAGCTGCCGGACGCACAGCCGGACGGTGAGCGGATCCTGACCTGGACCCAGGTGTACGACCTGGAGGAGCTGCCGCGCGAGCTGATCGTGGTCGGCTCCGGTGTCACCGGCGCCGAGTTCGCCGGTGCCTACCAGGCGCTGGGCTCCAAGGTGACCCTCGTGTCCAGCCGCGACCGGGTGCTGCCGGGCGAGGACCCGGACGCCGCCGAGGTGCTGGAGGACGTCTTCCGCCGCCGCGGCATGAACGTCATGGGCCGCTCGCGGGCCGAGAGCGCCAAGAGGATCGGCGACCGGGTCGAGGTCACCCTCGCCGACGGCAAGGTGATCGAGGGCACGCACTGCCTGATGGCGGTCGGCTCGATCCCCAACACGGCCGAGATGGGCCTGGAGGAGGCCGGGGTCAAGCTCAACGACTGGGGCCAGATCCAGGTCGACCGGGTCTCGCGCACCAGCGCCCCGGGCGTCTACGCGGCCGGCGACTGCACCGGCGTCTTCATGCTCGCCTCGGTGGCGGCCATGCAGGGCCGGATCGCGATGTACCACGCGCTCGGCGACGCGGTGCAGCCGCTCAACCTGAAGACCGTCGCCTCCAACGTCTTCACCGACCCGGAGATCGCCACCGTCGGCTACACCGCCGCCGACGTGCAGTGCGGCAAGATGGACGCGGTCGAGGTCAAGCTGCCGCTGCGCGGCAACCCGCGGGCGAAGATGCAGGGCATCCGGGACGGCTTCGTGAAGCTGTTCTGCCGTCCGGGCACCGGCATCGTGGTCGGCGGCGTCGTGGTCGCCCCGCGCGCGAGCGAGCTGATCCACTCGATCTCCCTCGCGGTGGACGCCAATCTGACCGTCGAACAGGTGGCCAGCGCCTTCACCGTCTACCCGTCGGTGTCCGGCTCGACCGCCGAGGCCGCCCGGCAGCTGCACATCCGCAAGCGGGCCGAGGGCGAATCCTGAGCATCCGGCGCACAGTTGGGGGCGGTCACCGATCGGTGGCCGCCCTTTTCGCGCGCGCGGCCCTCACCCGGACGGCGGGCGCAGTCCCGGGTCATTGACGGCGCGTATTGTACGGTCACGCGCCGCTCGTGCGTGAGCATTTCCCGCTACTAGCTGCAAACGCCTGAAAGCAGACGGTCACGCAGGTTACCGTCGGTTCTGTGTTTGCAGCAGAACGTCGCCAGTTGATCCTCGAAATGGTGCGCGCCAACGGAGCGGTCTCGCTCCGGGAGTTGGCCCGCGTCGTCCAGACCTCCGAAGTGACCGTGCGCCGGGACGTACGGGCGCTGGAGGCAGAAGGGCTCCTCGACCGCCGGCACGGCGGCGCGGTGCTCCCCGGCGGCTTCAGCCGCGAACCCGGTTACCCGCAGAAGACCCACCTCTCCGCGGCCGAGAAGAGCGCCATCGCGGACCTCGCCGCCGGGCTGGTGGAGGAGGGCGACGCGGTCGTCGTCGGCGCCGGCACCACCACCCAGGAGCTGGCCCGCCGGCTCGCCCGGGTGCCCGGCCTGACCGTGGTCACCAACTCGCTGCTCGTCGCCCAGGCGCTGGCGCACGCCAACCGGGTGGAGGTGGTGATGACCGGCGGCACCCTGCGGGGCTCCAACTACGCGCTGGTCGGCAGCGGTGCCGAGCAGTCGTTGCACGGGCTGCGGGTGTCCAAGGCCTTCATCTCCGGTAGCGGGCTCACCGCCGACCGCGGGCTGTCCACCACCAACATGCTGTCCGCGAGCGTGGACCGGGCGCTGGTGCAGTCGGCCGCCGAGGTCATCGTCCTCGCCGACCACACCAAGCTCGGCGCGGACACCATGTTCCAGACCGTGCCCACCGAGACCATCACCCGGCTGGTCACCGACGAGCACGCGACCTCGGACGACGCCTCGGCGCGCGAGCTGGACGCCCTCGCCGACTGCGGGGTGCAGATCGACCTGGCGCCGCTCGGCGCCGCCCCCAGCGGGGACGCCCCGGTGCACGGCACCGGCAGCGGGCCCGTCCACCAGACCCAGCCCGGCTCGCTGCCGCGCCGGGCCGCCCCGCCGCCCGGTGGCGCCCCGCTGCCCGGCCAGCGCCGGCCCGGGGCGCACGGCGGCCCGGCCGGGCCGGGCGGGATGCAGGTCCGGCTGGCCGAACTGGGCGTCCCGCGCGGGCGGTGACACCTGCGGGTGAAACGCGACCGGTCCGCACACCCGCGGGGGGCGTACGGACCGGTCGGTTGACGGAGTGTCAGTCCTTGATCTCGCAGAGCGCGGCGCCGCTGCTGACGCTCGCGCCGACCTCGGCCTTGAGACCGACGACGGTGCCGGCCTTGTGGGCGTTGAGGGGCTGCTCCATCTTCATCGCCTCCAGGACGACGATGAGTTCGCCCTCGGCGACGACCTGGCCCTCCTCGACGGCGACCTTGACGATCGTGCCCTGCATCGGCGAGGCCAGCGTGTCACCGCTGACGGCCGAGCCGGCCTTCTTCGCGCCCACCCGGCGCTTGGCCTTGGCCGCACCCGTCGCGCCCGCGGCGGGGGCCGCCGAGACGCCGAGGGAGGACGGCAGGGAGACCTCGATCCGCTTGCCGCCGACCTCGACGACGACGGTCTCGCGGCCCTCGGCCTCCTCGCCCTCGCCGGGCGCGCCGGCGAACGGGGGGATGGTGTTGTCGAACTCGGTCTCGATCCAGCGGGTGTAGATCGTGAACGGGCCCTCGCTGCCGTGCACCTCGGGCGCGAACGCCGGGTCGGTGACGACGGCCTGGTGGAACGGGATGGCGGTGGCCATGCCCTCCACCTTGAACTCGTTCAGCGCGCGCCGGGCGCGCTCCAGGGCCTGCTTGCGGTCGCGGCCGGAGACGATCAGCTTGGCCAGCAGCGAGTCCCAGGCGGGGCCGATGACCGAGCCGGTCTCGACGCCCGAGTCCAGGCGCACGCCCGGGCCGGACGGCGGGGCGAACAGCGTCACCGTGCCGGGGGCGGGCAGGAAGCCGCGGCCCGGGTCCTCGCCGTTGATGCGGAACTCGAAGGAGTGGCCGCGCACCTCGGGGTCGCCGTAGCCGAGCTCCTCGCCGTCGGCGATGCGGAACATCTCGCGGACCAGGTCGATGCCGGTGACCTCCTCGGTCACCGGGTGCTCGACCTGCAGACGGGTGTTGACCTCCAGGAAGGAGATCGTGCCGTCCAGCGCGACGAGGAACTCGCAGGTGCCGGCGCCGACGTAGCCGGCCTCCTTGAGGATGGCCTTGGACGCGCGGTACAGCTCGGCGTTCTGCTCGGGGGTGAGGAACGGCGCGGGGGCCTCCTCGACGAGCTTCTGGTGGCGGCGCTGCAGCGAGCAGTCGCGGGTGGAGACCACCACGACGTTGCCGTGCTTGTCCGCCAGGCACTGGGTCTCGACGTGACGCGGGTTGTCGAGGTAGCGCTCGACGAAGCACTCGCCGCGGCCGAACGCCGCGACGGCCTCGCGCACGGCCGATTCGTACAGCTCGGGGATCTCCTCCAGCGTACGGGCGACCTTGAGGCCGCGGCCGCCGCCGCCGAAGGCCGCCTTGATCGCGACCGGGAGACCGTGCTCCCGGGCGAACGTGACGACCTCGTCCGCCCCGGAGACCGGGTCGGGGGTGCCGGCGACCAGCGGGGCACCGGCGCGCTGCGCGACGTGACGGGCGGTGACCTTGTCACCGAGGTCGCGGATGGCCTGCGGGGGCGGGCCGATCCAGGTCAGACCCGCGTCGAGGACGGCCTGGGCGAACTCCGCGTTCTCCGACAGGAAGCCGTAACCGGGGTGGACCGCGTCCGCGCCCGAGTCCTCGGCGGCCTTCAGGACCTTCGCGATGTCCAGGTAGCTGGTGGCCGGGGTGTCACCGCCCAGCGCGTAAGCCTCGTCGGCCGCGCGCACGTGCAGCGCATCCCGGTCCGGCTCGGCGTAGACGGCGACGCTGGCGATACCGGCGTCCGAGCAGGCCCGGGCGACGCGGACGGCGATTTCCCCGCGGTTGGCGATGAGCACCTTGCGCACTGTGGCTCCCTTCTTGAACCTCGTTGAGTTTATGGATTCCTGGGCAGTACCGGCGAGTAGCCCCAGGTTGTGAACTATCCCACACGGACGGTGATCTGTTTCGCGGGCCGGTGGACGGCCTCCCGGACGTCCGCGCAGGTGGGGCGGCCGGGGCGGGCGCGGCCCGGTGACGGCGCGGTCGTGGCGCGGCGGCGTGGCGGGCCGGTGGGCTTGGCCACACTCACGCGGTGGCCGGGGTCCGGGCGCTCCGGCGCAGGGCGTCGGCGGTGACGTCGGCGGCGACTTCGACGACATCGGGGCCGTAGGCCTTGGGGTTGACGACCTTGAGGACCAGCACGAAGGAGCCGTCCTCGGTGTGCCGCCGGGCGAGCTTGCGGTGGTTGGCGACCAGGTGGCGGACGGCGGCGTGGTTGGAGACGGCGGTCTGGCCCGCGACCAGGAAGGTCGGCCGGTCGCCGGCCGTCGGGTGCAGCCGGGCGAGCAGGGCGAAGGAATGGCCGCCGCCGGGCTCGGTCTCGTCCTCGTGCCGGAACTCCGTGCTGCCCACGGTCAGCACCGGCACGTGGCCGCCCGGGGCCGGGACGTACTCGACCCCCGGCAGCCAGGACGCCAGGTGGGCCGCCGTCCGTTCGTTGCTGCTCGGGCCGCCGATGCAGAACTCGCCCTTATCCCCGAGGCCCTGGCGGACCTCGTCGTGCGCCACCAGCTCGGCCCGTGCGCCGCACTCCTTGACCAGCGCGGCCAGCTCCATCAGGGCGTACACGTCGTTGCGCGCGACGCTCCTCGAACTGGGCGCGGAGGCGTGCCGGTTCACCACGATCAGGCACTCGCCGCCGGCGGGAAGGCCGAAGAAGGCCCGCACCCGCTCCACCCTGCGGCGTCGCCGCAGGGCCTGGGCGAGCCAGCCGAGCCCGGCGCTGATGGCGCTCGCCACCAGGCCCAGTACGACGTTGAGCACGTTGTCGGTCATCGGCGCCGTCCCTCCCCGTTCGAAACGGCGGACAGCCTAGCCGGGGGCGCCCGTCCGGACCATTGACGGTGCAGCGGGAGGTCCCTAGCGTTCGCCAAATGACGGTAAAGACGGGGAAGTTGGGTGTCGCGGCGGCCGTACTGGCGGTGCTCGTGGCGGCGGGGTGCCAGAGCGTGGGATCGAGGGTGTCGCCCAGTGCGCCGACCTCGACGGCGGATCCGGCGCGAAGATTCGGGTGCCTCACCGAGGAACAGAACCGGACGGGCAGCATCAACGTGCCGGCCGTGTCCGGGGTGCGGCCCGGGTACTTCCAGCAGTCGGACGCCGGAACGGCCAAGGTCGCGCTGTTCTTCTCGCACCAGCTCGGCGGTTCGATCTGCGACTGGGTGCCCTACCTGAAGGCCTTCACCGCGGCCGGGTACGCCGTGCTCGCCACCGAGGAGCCGGGCAGCCCGGCGCGGGACGTCCCGGCGGCGCTGACCTGGCTGGGCGGGAAGGGCATCACCAAGGCGGTCCTGATCGGCGCCTCCAAGGGCGGCACCGGCTCGCTGGAGGCCGCGGCCGAGCGGTCGACCCCGCTGCCGGTGGCGGCGGTGGTCTCTCTGAGCGGCCCGACCAACTACGAGGGGGACCGCGCGCTCGTCGCGGTGGCGAAGATCAAGGCCCCGGTGTTCTTCGCGGCGGAGCAGGACGACTCGCCGTTCGCGGGCGACGCCAAGGACCTGTACGCGACCTCGGTGTCGCCCGCGAAGACCCTCAAGATCTACCCGGGCTCCCGGCACGGCGCCGACCTGCTCGCCGACGGCGCCCTGAACGACGTCCTGGCCTTCCTGGCGCAGAACGTCCCGGCACAGTGAGTGCGGACCGGCCGGTGGCCCGGAGGTCCGCCCGGGCCGTCAGACCCAGAGGTCGACCAGCCGGACGCCGAGGTCGGCCAGCAGGGTGCGCAGCAGCGGCAGCGAGAGGCCGATGACGTTGCCCGGGTCGCCGTCGATGCCCTCGATGAACGGTGCGGAGCGGCCGTCCAGGGTGAACGCCCCGGCCACGTGCAGCGGTTCGCCGGAGGCGACGTAGGCGGCGACCTCGGCGTCGTCCGGGGTGCCGAAGCGGACGGTGGTGGAGGCGGTGGCCGAGGCCTGCTCGCCGGTCACGGTGTCGATGACGCAGTGGCCGGTGCGCAGCACGCCGGAGCGGCCGCGCATCGACTGCCAGCGGGCGAGCGCGTCGGCGGCGTCGGTGGGCTTGCCGAGGGCCCGTCCGTCGAGCTCCAGGACGGAGTCGCAGCCGATCACGAGCTCGCCGCCGGTGAGTTCGGCGGCGACCGCCTTGGCCTTGGCCTCGGCGAGGACGAGGGCGAGTTCGGCCGGGGTGGCGGCGGTGATGGCGTCCTCGTCGACGCCGCTGACCACCACGCGCGGGTCGAGGCCCGCCTGGCGCAGCAGCCCGAGGCGGGCGGGGGAGGCGGAGGCGAGGACGAGGGCGCGCTGGTCGGTCATGCCCACCAGGGTAGGGGGTCGTGGTGTCGGCCGTTCGGGTGAACGGTGGTCTCCGCAGGGTCTCCGGGGGCTGCCCGCGGGCTCTCCGCGAGGCTCTCCGCGAGGGTTCGCGCGAGGTCTTCGCGGGAGGTCTTCGCGGGGCGCCGCGGTGGTCACAGCAGGAGCAGCACGGCGATCACGAGGAGGTAGGCGGCGAGCACACGGCCGGCGCGGTGCAGTTTCTCCTGCACCCGGCGGGCCTCGGGGGAGGGCTCGTCGCGGGGGTCTGACCAGAGCACCCTTCCAGGGTGCGCCGCGGGCCGGGCGGGGCGCCTGAGTATCCGTACTCAGGTTCCGGGCGATTCGGGCCGGAACTCCGGGCCGGAACCTCGAGCCGGTCCTTCGGGCCGGAACGGAGCGCCTGTGGCAAGGGGCGGAGTGCTCGCGACAAGGAAAGGAGTGGGAAGTCGGCCCGGCCGACTTCCCCCTCCTCAGGGTGTGCTGCGCGTGCTCAGCCCGCCCAGCCGGAGGTCCGCCAGGCGTTGACGCCGGGACGGACCGCGGGGCGGTGCAGACGGGCGCGGTCGTTCCACGGGGAGGCCGGGCCGACGCCCGCCCGGCGCGCCGCCTCGGCGGCGGCCTGCGCGGCGGCGGCCCGGGCCTGGACCACCGCCAGGACGGTGGCTAGCTCCTCGGGGGTCGGCTGCCCGTGCAGCACGTGGATCGGGGCCATGGCTCAATCCTCTCGCTACGGCCTTGTTCTGGGCAGTGGACCTACAGGGGGATGTTGCCGTGCTTCTTCGGCGGGAGCACCTCGCGCTTGCCGCGCAGCGCCCGCAGGCCGCGGACGATGTGGCGGCGGGTCTCGCTCGGCGCGATCACCGCGTCCACGTAGCCGCGCTCGGCCGCGAGGTACGGGTTGAGCAGGGTGTCCTCGTACGAGGCGATGAGCTCGGCCCGCTTCTCCTCGGCGGTGCCGGCGGCCTCGGCCTCGGCGATCTCGCGGCGGTGCAGGATGTTGACCGCGCCCTGCGCGCCCATGACCGCGATCTGGGCGGTCGGCCAGGCCAGGTTGAGGTCGGCGCCGAGGTGCTTGGAGCCCATGACGTCGTAGGCGCCGCCGAAGGCCTTGCGGGTGATCACGGTGATCAGCGGCACGGTGGCCTCGGCGTAGGCGTAGATCAGCTTGGCGCCGCGGCGGATGATGCCGTCCCACTCCTGCTCGGTGCCGGGCAGGAAGCCGGGCACGTCGACGAAGGTCAGCACCGGGACGTTGAAGCTGTCGCAGGTGCGGATGAAGCGGGCGGCCTTCTCGCTGGCGTTGATGTCCAGGCAGCCGGCCAGGTCCATCGGCTGGCTGCCGACGATGCCCACCGACTGGCCCTCGACCCGGGCGAAGCCGGTGATGATGTTGCCGGCGAACAGCGGCTGGGTCTCCAGGAACTCGCCGTCGTCGACGATGTGCTCGATCACCTTGCGCATGTCGTACGGCTGGTTCGCCGAGTCCGGCACGATCGTGTCGAGTTCGAGGTCCTCGTCGGTGATGTCGAGGTCCGCCTGCTCGGGGTAGGACGGCGGGTCCGAGAGGTTGTTGGAGGGCAGGTACGAGAGCAGGCTCTTGACGTACTCGATCGCCTCCTTCTCGTCCGTGGCCAGGTAGTGCGCGTTGCCCGACTTGCTGTTGTGGGTGCGCGCGCCGCCCAGCTCCTCCATGCCGACGTCCTCGCCGGTGACGGTCTTGATGACGTCCGGGCCGGTGATGAACATGTGCGAGGTCCGGTCGGCCATCACGACGAAGTCGGTGATCGCGGGGGAGTACACCGCGCCGCCGGCGCAGGGGCCCATGATCAGCGAGATCTGCGGGATCACGCCGGAGGCGTGCACGTTGCGGCGGAAGATCTCGCCGTACAGGCCGAGCGAGACCACGCCCTCCTGGATCCGGGCGCCGCCGGAGTCGTTGATGCCGATGACCGGGCAGCCGGTCTTCAGCGCGAAGTCCATGACCTTGACGATCTTCTCGCCGAAGACCTCGCCGAGGGAGCCGCCGAAGACGGTGAAGTCCTGGGCGAACACGGCGACCTGGCGGCCGTCGACGGTGCCGTAGCCGGTGACCACGCCGTCGCCGTACGGGCGGTTCTTCTCCTGCCCGAAGTTGGTCGAGCGGTGCCGGGCGAACTCGTCGAACTCGACGAAGGAGTCCTCGTCCAGCAGCTCCGCGACCCGCTCCCGGGCCGTCAGCTTGCCCTTGGCGTGCTGCTTCTCCACCGCCTTGGCGGAGCCGGAGTGCACCGCCTCGTCGATCCTGCGCCGCAGGTCGGCGAGCTTGCCCGCGGTGGTGTGGGGGTCGTACGGGGCCTCGGTCATTCCGGTGGCTCTCCCTGATCCTGGGCCGCGACCTGTTCGAGTGCGCGCGGACCGGAACGGGGGCCCGCACAGGAGGGCAGGGCGGCGCTGCGAACTACCGTTGGGTAGCGTAGCCAGCACGGAGGGCCAGACGTAACGCCCGGCCGTTATGGTCAGCGACACAGTTTTGTTGACGGCCGTTCTGCGGCACGATGGGACGGCGTGGGCCGTCGGGCCCGTCTAGGGTCGTTCCCATGAGCGCACCCGAGACCCCCCGCCGCAGTGGACTCCGCGGCTTCGGCCACGCCGGGCCGTCACCGTGGACCGACCTGGACCGCCCGCCGCTGGACGAGGACGCGCTGCGCCGGGACCTGGTGCTCCCGGGAGGGCTGTGGACCTCGCTCGACGTCGTCACCGAGACCGGCTCCACCAACACCGACCTCGCCGCCCGCGCCCTGGCCGGTGCGCCGCAGGGCGCCGTCCTGGTCGCCGAGGCGCAGAGCGCCGCGCGCGGGCGGCTGGACCGGCAGTGGACGGCGCCGCCGCGCTCGGGGCTGTTCCTCTCCGTCCTGCTGCGCCCCGAGGAGGTGCCGGTCGAGCGGTACGGCTGGCTGCCGATCCTGGTCGGCGTCGCCGTGGCCAGCACCCTGGACCGGGTCGCCGGCGTCGAGGTCGGGCTGAAGTGGCCCAACGACCTCCAGGTCGAGGTCGACGGCGCCGAGCGCAAGCTCGGCGGCATCCTGACCGAACTGAGCGGCGGCGCCGTCGTCGCCGGGGTCGGCCTCAACGTCACGCTGCGCGAGGAGGAGCTGCCCGTCCCCACCGCCGCCTCGCTCGCCCTGGCCGGCGCCGCCGTCACCGACCGCTCCACCCTGCTGCGCGCCCTGCTGCGCGAGTTCGCCGAGCTCTACGGCGACTGGACGGCCGCCGCCGGCGACCCGCACGCGAGCGACCTGCTCCGCGCCTACGTCGACCGCTGCACCACGCTCGGCCGCCAGGTCAAGGTGCACCTGCCGGGCGACACCGAGCTCACCGGGGAGGCCGTGGCGATCGACGGCGACGGGCGGCTGGTGGTTCGTACGCCGGAGGGCGCGCGCCGTGCGGTGGGCGCGGGGGACGTCGTCCACGTGCGCCCCGAACCCCGCTGAACGGCATCTTCACCTCTCCTTGACCCGGGCGGATGCCCCGGATCACGCGATTCCGTGCGAACATTCCACCTGGCAGCGGTGTGAGGCGCGCCACTGTCCGCCCGGGTGGCGGGCGGGCGCCCGGACAGGTAGGACACGAGGCAAGTGCGGCGACCGCACGGGGACGGACCGGTGGCAGAGGACGGCAGCAACGGCGGGACGGCGGACAGCCACGACCAGACGGTCGCGCTCGAACTCGAACGCCTGATCCTGGACGCACCGCGCCGCTACACCCCCTACCAGGCCGCGAGGGCCGCCGACGTCCCGATGGAGCTGGCCACCCGCTTCTGGCGGGCGATGGGCTTCCCCGACATCGGACAGTCCCGGGCCCTCACCGACGGTGACGTGATCGCGCTGCGCCGGCTGGCCGGACTGGTCGAGTCCGGCCTGCTCAGCGAGTCGATGGCGATCCAGGTGGCCCGCTCCACCGGGCAGACCACGGCACGGCTGGCCGGCTGGCAGATGGACACCTTCCTGGAGAACCTCACCCAGTCCGTCGAGCCCGGCCTCACCCGCGCCGAGGTCGCCTACCCACTGGTCGAGCTGCTGCTGCCCGAGCTGGAGCAGTTCCTCGTCTACGTCTGGCGGCGCCAGCTGGCCGCCGTCACCGGGCGGGTCGTGCAGGCCGCCGAGGACCACGAGATCACCAGCGGCCGGCTCGCCGTCGGCTTCGCCGACCTGGTCGGCTTCACCCGGCTCTCCCGGCGGCTGGAGGAGGAGGAACTCGGCGAGCTCGTCGAGACCTTCGAGAACACCTGCTCCGACCTGATCGCCGGGCAGGGCGGCCGGGTCATCAAGACCCTCGGCGACGAGATCCTCTACGTCTCCGAGGACCCGGTGACCGCCGCCGAGATCGCGCTCGGCCTGATCGACGCGCTCGCCGAGGACGAGACCATCCCCGCGCTGCGGGTCGGCATGGCCTTCGGCACCGTGACCTCCCGGATGGGCGACGTCTTCGGCACCACCGTCAACCTGGCCAGCCGGCTCACCTCCATCGCGCCCAAGGACGCCGTGCTGATCGACGGCGAGTTCGCCGCCGCGCTGGAGCAGAACGGCAGTGTCGCCCCGCCCGACGCGGACGGGCCCGGCCTCGCCGAGGCGCTCTCGGCCGCCGCCGGGATGCCCGCCTCCGGGCTTCCGCTGCCCTCGCCGGACTCCGGGCACCGCTTCCACCTGCAGCCGATGTGGCGGCGGCCGGTGCGGGGGCTCGGGCTGGTCGAGCCGTGGCTGCTGTCGCGGCGGCTCAAGCCGGAGTAGGCGACGGGAGTCGGGGCGGCCGGCCGGGGTGGCCGGGGGCCGGGCTGGGGTCTGGGGCTTGGGGCCGGGCTGGGCTCTGGGGCTTGGGGCTTGGGCTGGGGTCTGGGGCTGGGGCCGGGGGCTTGCCGTCGAACGGGCGACCGGTGTGTGGGTCGAAACGGGGCATAACCGGGTGAAGTCGCCATAGTCTTGGTGCAGCGGCCGGTACGCGTGCGGCTGCCCTCGGTAGGACCGGGCACAGGGAGCGGGGCGAGCCGGTGAGCAGTGAGGCGACCATGACGGACCGCGGCTGCGACTGCGACGCCTCCGGGCGGCCCGCCGCCCTGCCCGACCTGCGACTGCAGTCCGTGGTCGAGCTCGCCCAGGACATGGCCGGGGCGCTCACCCCCCTGGAGGCCGTCCGCGCCGCCGCCGCCCGCGCCACCGAGGCGCTCGGCGCCACCATGGCCGCCGTCTCCGTCTGGGACCGCGAGTCCGGGCGGCTGCGGGTCCTCGTCAACCACGGCGACCTCGCCCCCGGCGAGGAGGAACAGCCCGAGGACGAGTCCTACCCCGTCGCCGACTTCCCGGAGATCGTCACCTATCTGGAGGAACGCTGGGCCACCGGACGGCTGCCGCGCGCCTGGCTGCAGACCGCCGAGAACAGCGAACCCCACGCCGGTCACGTGCATCCCACCGCCGGCGCGTACTGCCAGGAACGCGCCGCGGCGCTGCGTCGGCGCGGGCGGGGCTGCTGCGTCGTCGCGCCGATCGTCCTGCACGGGCAGGCCTGGGGCGAGCTCTACCTGGCCCGGGCCACCGGGATGCCCGAGTTCACCGAGGCCGACGCCGACTACGCCACCCTGCTGGCCGCCCAGGTCTCGGCCGGGCTCGCCCAGACCGAGCGCCTCGCCGACCTGCGCAAACTCGCCTTCTCCGACCCGCTCACCGGTCTCGCCAACCGGCGCGCGGTGGACGCCCGGCTGGAGAGCGCCCTGGAGGCGCACAACCGGGACAACACCGTCGTGTCGCTGGTCGTGTGCGACGTCAACGGCCTCAAGCGGGTCAACGACCAGCTCGGCCACGAAATGGGCGACCGCCTGCTGGAACGATTCGCCCACCAGCTGTCGCTCGCCGCCGCCAAACTGCCCGGCAGCCTCGCGGCCCGGCTCGGCGGCGACGAGTTCTGCCTGCTCGCGGAGGGCCAGAAGGCCGACGAGGTCGTGGCCGTCGCCGAGGAGCTGTGCGCGCGGGCGCTGGCGCTGTCCGAGGGCGAGGGGGTGGCGTGCGGGGTCGCCTCGACGGGGGATTCCATCGGGCCCGTCACCACCCCCGACCGACTCTTCCGGCTCGCCGACGCCGCCCAGTACCGGGCCAAGGCCGCCCGCGCCGCCCACCCCGTCGTCGCCGGGCGCAGCCACGGGCCCGGCTTCTCGCCCGACCCCACGGTGCTGCTGGCCGACGCCGCCGACCCCCACCACCGGGCGGACGGGCGCGGGCGGCCCGGCGGGCGGATCGGCAACGGCGACCGGCGGCGGTTCCGGGGTGCCGCGCACAGCGCCGACCCCGGGCAACTGCTCACCGCCGTCCTGTCCGCCCTCGACCAGCACGGCGCCGCCCGCGCCGTCCACAGCGCCGACACCCTCGGCAAACTCGCGGTCGTCGCCGAGGCCGCCGCCCGGCTGCTGGACGCGGTGGGGTGGTGGGTGTCGTACGTGCCGCCGGGGTCCCAGCTGATGCGGACCGCCCAGCACGCCGTCTACCGGATGACCAGCGGGCCCAGCAGCACCCGTGCCGAGACCCAGCGCGCCCAGATCGAGGCCCCGGACGCGGTCTTCGATCTCCGGCACTACCCGATGACTCGACGGGCCGTCCGGGGCGGTGCGTTTGCCCTCCGGGCGGGGGCGGCCGGCAACGACCCGGCGGAGGAGGCGATGCTCGTCGTCTCCGGCTACCGCGGGATGGTCGCGGCGGGTGGGCAGAATCCGGCGGGTGGCTGGCTCGTGGAGCTGTTCGCGGATGATGCGACGCTTCCTCTGGGGCAGGCGGCTTGTGTGATGCGGGCGTTGGTGGCGGTGGCGCTTTCGGGGCCGGCTTCGCCGCCGGGGGTTTGAGGGTTCCGCTGCGCGGGGCTTGGGGTGCGGGGTGGGCTTTCGGGTGGGTGGGGGTGCCGGGGGTGGCTGC
>NZ_JBHVPD010000115.1:0-30346 GCF_042887525.1 Kitasatospora sp. NPDC057936 | reverse complement strand
GCGTACGCGGGCAAGAGCGTCACGCTGAAGTTCACCGGCACCGAGGACGCCTCGCTGCAGACGAGCTTCGTGATCGACGACACCTCCATCCAGACGAGCTGACGGAGCACTGACCGGCGGTGGCTCCTGCCGCGTGGTCCGGCCGGCCCGGCTGGCTAGACTGCGCGGCATGCCTCCCGTCCTCCGCCTGAAAGGCCCCCACGACCACCACTCCCGCGAGAGCCACGCGCAGGCCTGCACGGCCGCCGTCGCCGACCTCGCGCTCGACGCCGGGGTGACCCGGCTGACGCTCGACAACCCGGCGCTGACCGGGTTCTTCTCGTTCTCCCAGCGCCGCATGGGCATCAACGGTGACGGGCTGCACGGCCTCTTCGACTATCGACAGCGGGGCTACCACGACGGCGCCGAGGTGCCGTTGGCCACCGGACTGGCGCTGGTGCGCGCGATGGTGCTGCGGCACGGCGTGTGGTGCCGCCTCGACGGCGACGACGGGTTCTTCGTCCACGTCGACGACGAGGGCGAGTTGTACGTCGGCGGGGCCTTCCCGGGCGCCGCCGTGGAACGGGTTCGGGCGCTGGGACTTGACGTCGACGAGGTCCAACAGTCGCCGTACGTGCGGGAGTTGGACGATGTGGCCGACGCGCGCCCGGCCGACGACGCGTTCTGGGCGGAGGTCGGCGCGCTGGCCGAGGCCCGCGGCGCGGTGCTGCTTGAGGAGCAGTACGTCCGCAACGGCCGCCGGTGGTACGAGATCTCCTCCGTCGAGGAGGTCGCGACCGTGCGGGCGAAGCTGACGCCCCGCGCCCGGCTCGCCGT
Source organism: Kitasatospora sp. NPDC057936 (assembly GCF_042887525.1). Taxonomy (NCBI): domain Bacteria; kingdom Bacillati; phylum Actinomycetota; class Actinomycetes; order Kitasatosporales; family Streptomycetaceae; genus Kitasatospora; species Kitasatospora sp. NPDC057936. The sequence goes on along the minus strand of NZ_JBHVPD010000115.1, from coordinate 29,530 downwards.
CTGGCCGGCCCTCTCGCCCGACACCGACGCCGTCCTGGCCGCGATCGAGCGGCGCGGGCCGGTCGCGCTGCTCGTCGAGGAACCGCAGCTCGGCGACTCCTTCCCGGCGTGTGTCGCCGAGCGGCACACGTCCGTGCGCAAGGGCCGGGCCGCGCTGATCCCCGTCGACGCGGCCGATCGCCACCCGCTGCTGTCCGCCGAACTCCCGGACCTGGATGGCGTGTTGCGCACTCGGTGGCGCCTCCAGCCGACCCGCGCCGAGCGGCTGCGGACCTACCTCGGGACGCTGTGGGCCGGCGACCGGGTGTGCGGGGTGGTGTCGACGGGCCTGGACGACATCGGTGTGCACGTGAACCTCGGCGACGGTGTCGGGCGGTACGCCGGATTCCTGCGCGTCCCCGACATGTCCTGGAGCCGCTTCGACTCGGTGGAGGACGTCGCGCCGGTGGGCCGGGAGATCGAGGCGCTCGTGTTGAACGTCGAATTCTCCTGGGAGCAGGTCAACTTGTCGGTGAAGGGCCTCCTGCCGGACCCGTGGCAGCTCTTCGCCGACACCGAGCCGGTCGGGCGGATGTTCACCGGAGTGGTCCGCAAGCTCCTCGTGCCGGGGGCGCTCGTCGACCTGCGCAACGACGCCGGCCTGGAACTGGGCGGCCTGCTGCCCGCCGAGGACGTCCCGTCCTGGGTCGAGGAGGGCTCCGAAATCGCCGTCGTCCTGGAGGAATTGGACCTCGACCGGCGCCGCATCCTGCTCCGGCCTAAGCTGAGCGGATGATCAAGCCGATTGAGTTGGTGATATTCGACTGCGACGGTGTCCTCGTGGACAGCGAGGTCATCGCCGCCCGCGTCCAGATGCGCCTCGGCGCGGAGCTGGGCTGGCCGCTGACCCTGCCCGACGTGGTCGAGCACTTCATCGGCCGCTCCGAGGCCGCCAACCACGCGGTGGTCGCCGAGCGGCTCGGCACGGCGACCGCCGACCGCTGGCGCGCGCGTTTCGTCGAGCTCCACGCCGAGGCCGTGGAGGCCGAGTTGGAACCGGTGGCCGGGATCCACGAGGCGCTCGCCGGGATCGCCGAGCTCACCCTGCCGACCTGCGTCGCGTCCAGCGGCTCGCACGACAAGATGCGCCACACCCTCGGCCGCACCGGCCTGTACGAGCACTTCGCCGGGCGGATCCACAGCGCCACCGAGGTCGGGCGCGGGAAGCCCGCGCCCGACCTCTTCCTGCACGCTGCGCGGAGCATGGGCGTGGACCCGGCCGCGTGCGTCGTCGTCGAGGACAGCCTGCCCGGCGTCCGGGCGGCCCGCGCCGCCGGGATGCGCGCCCTCGGCTACGCGGGCGGCCTCACCCCGGCGGAGCGCCTGGCCGGGCCGGACACGGTCGTCTTCGACGACATGCGGAAGCTGCCCGAGCTGATCCGACCCTAGGGCGGGTCTTTCGGGTCAGGCGGCTACCAGGGCAGGGTGGTGCCGTACTCGCTCAGGAAGCGGCCGGTCGGGCCGTCGGCCGCCGCGGTCACCTGCGCGGCGATCCGCCGGCCGCCCTCCTCGGCGGTGAGCGAGCCGGTGTGGTCGTTCAGGTCCGTCGCGCAGAAACCGGGTTCGACGGAGCTGAACTTCACCCCGGCCTCCCGCAGGGCGCGGGCGTAGACGAGCGTGACGGCGTTGAGCGCGGCCTTGGACGTGTTGTACGCGAGCAGGGTCGCGTGCTCCCACACCGGGGAGTCCGGGTCGGCGAGGAACGACGTGCTGGCGAGGCCGCTGGAGACGTTGCACACGCAGCCGGCGGACGACTTCCGCAGCAGCGGGAGCAGCGCGTTGGTGACGGCGACGACGCCGAACACGTTCGTCTCGTACACCTCCCGCATCGCGGCGACGGGCAGCCGGTCGGGCGTGTGCTGCCGGTCCCGGGTGATGCCGGCGTTGTTGACGAGGGTGTCGAGCCGGCCGTGCTCGGCCTCGACCTGCTCGACGGCGACGCCGATCGACGCCTCGTCGGTCACGTCGAGCCGCACGAAGTGGGCGTCGAGCCCCTCGGCGGTGAGTCGGGCGGCGGCCGCGGTGCCGCGCCCGTGGTCACGGGCACCGATCAGCACGGTGTGGCCGGCCCGGCCCAGTTCGCGGGCGGCGGCGAATCCGACACCCTTGTTGGCGCCGGTGATGAGGATGATGCGCTCGGTCATGGCATCGAGCCTGGCCCGCCGCGGGCGGCGCCGGGAGGGCACTGCCGAGGGTGGTATCGCCGGTGCCATGGTCGCCGGGCGAGCGGACGGGCCACACTGGAGGCGTGGAACACGTCGACCGGGCGGAGCTCGCCGCCTTCCTGCGCCGCTGGCGGGCGCGCGTGCAGCCGTCGGACGTCGGCCTGCCGGCCGGCGGGCGCCGCCGCACCCCGGGCCTGCGCCGCCAGGAGGTCGCCCAGCTCGCGGGCATGTCGGTGGAGTACTACATCCGCCTCGAACAGGGCCGCGGCCCGCGGCCGTCCCGCCAGATGCTCGGGGCGATCGGCCGGGCCCTGCGCCTGTCCGACGACGAGCGCGCCCACCTCCACCACCTCGTCGGCGAGCAGCCCGGCCCGCCGCCGGGCCTCGACCGGGAGGTCAGGGCGGGCGTCCTGCACCTGCTCGACCGGCTCGACGACACCCCGGCGGTGGTGTGCAGCGCGGTCCGCGACCTGCTCGCCTGGAACGCCATGGCCGCCGCCCTGCTCGGCGACTACTCCGCCCTGCCGCCCGCCGAGCGCAACCTGATCTGGCGCTTCTTCACCGATCCGGAGAGCCGCTCCCGCCACGACCCGGCGGGCGTCGAGCAGTTCAGCCGCGGCGCGGTCGCCGACCTGCGGGCGGCGACGGCCCGCTACCCCACCGACGCGGGCGTGCGCGGCCTGGTCGACCGCCTGCTGTCGGCCAGCGCCGAGTTCCGGGAACTGTGGGCGCGGCAGGACGTCTCCGCCAGCCGCTCGAACCACAAGCGGATCCTGCACCCGGTCGTGGGCCCGCTCGACCTCGACTGCGAGGCGCTGCACGACCCGAAGCGCGACCAGTGGATCATCCTGTACACGGCGGCGCCCGGCACGCCCTCGCACGAGGCGCTGCGGCTGCTCAAGGTGGTCGGGAACCAGGACCTGGCGGTGCGGTAACCGCTTGCGGGGCTCCGGGGCTCCGGCCCGCTGGTGCGTCGTGTTCAGGTTCCCGGCCGGCCGTCCTGGGCTCGACGGCGTTCCGGTGGTCCGCGAGGTCGGTGACCGGACTCGGTCCGGGCCTCAGCTGTCGCCGGCCGGGAGCCGCCACACGAACGGGAAGAAGTCCCGCTTCCACTGCTCGGACCTCGCCAGGGCGTCGGCGGCCGCCGGGGCGCGCAGGAAGGTGCGGTGGCGCAGCAGTTCGCGGCGCTCGGCGGGGGTGAGCAGGCGGTCGTCCTCGTCGAGGTTCTCCGGGTGGTCGGCGGGCAGGTCCGGGTGGCCGTCGATCGGCACGCACTCGGTGACGTTGAGGTGGTCGCCGTCGGCCGTCCGGTAGTCGAGGCGCAGCTCGGTGCGCCACTGGGAGTTGCTGCCCCAGCCCTGCGAGAGGTCGACGGTCGGGCGGTGGCGCCGGCGGAAGGTCCAGTAGATCGGCCAGGCGTCGGCGACCCCGCGCTCCGCGTGCGCGGCGCCGGCCCGGACCCGTACGCCGGCGCGGCTGAACAGCAGCTCGCCGAGCATCAGTCCGGGCCAGCGCAGGCCGAGCACCTCGACGGGCGCGTCCCGGTCGTCGGCCTGGTCGACCTCGGCGATCTCGTGGTGGAAGGGGTCGAAGGCGCCGTCGTCGACGATCGGGGTCATGCCGAGCGAGGCGAAGAAGCCGAGGTACTCCTGCCACGTCCGGGTGTCGTCCAGCAGGAGGTAGTCGCTCACGCGGCTCAACGCGTAGAGCTCCCAGTTGAGTTCGCGCCCGTCCGGATCCTCCCACCACGGCTGGTGCCGGGCCGCGGTGGCGAGCTCCTCGCGGTAGCCGGCGTGCAGGGCCCGGTCGAGCCAAGGGGTGACGATCTCCTCGTACCGGTGCGCGCCCTCGTAGTCCAGCAGTGCCTCGTAGAGCGCCCGCGCGCCGACCTCGTCCGTCATGCCGGGAGCCTACTCGCAGGTTTTACCGAACGGTCGACCAATTGTCCGCGCAGGTCGCGTAGCGTCCGGGGCATCCACCGAACGCGAACGACGCGGACGCCTGCCGCCACGGCCGGGCGTGCCGCCGGGAGGCATGCCGTGAACCTTGTCCACACCGCTTCGTCCCTGCCCGGGGCCTGGGAGTCGGCGCTCCTCGCCGAGGTCGGGACGGCGGTGGTGAAGGTCCTGCGGATGGACGGCCGCCCGCTGCCGCCCGAGGTCCACGCGACGGCGGAGGCGCTGGTCGTCGTGGAGGGGCGGCTGGAACTGCTGGTGGACGACGCGGAGTTCACCGTTGCGGAGGGCGAGCTGTACCGGGTGCCGGCCGGTGCGGTCCATGCGGTGCGCCCGGGCAGTCGCGGGACGCTTCTCATCGTCGAGGTACCGGAGCGGCCCTCGTCTGGGACGATCGATTCATGATCTCGGACGAACGTTTGGACCAAGCCGCGCGGCTCTACGATCGTGCCGTATTCGGCGCCGACGCCGACGCCATCCCCGCCGCCGACCGCTGCCTCGACGCGGTGGAGGCGGACCTCGCGATGGCCCGCGGCCGGAACCTCCATGCCCGGTTCCTCGCGGAAGGGGTGGCGGAGGAAGGGGAGTTGACGCTCTTCTCGCGGGCGGATGAGCTCTACGAGGCGCTGGGGGACATGAGGGGCCGTGCCGACGCCCAGTTCTGGATCGGCACGTACCAGCAGTTAATGCGCGGGGACGCCGAGGCCGCGCGCCCGTTCTTCGAGCGGGCACTTGAGCTGGCGGAGCAAGCCGACGACGACCTCATCCGGTCCTACGCCCTGCGCCACCTCGGCATCCTGGCCCACATGGCCGGCCGGTTGGCGGAGGCCCGCGCATGGTTGGAGGAGTCCACCGCGCTGCGGAGGAAGCTGAACTTCCGTGCGGGCGTGGCGGCGAACCTGGTGGGCCTGGCGTACATAGCCGCCCAGGAGGGCCGGGAGGACGATGCCGTCGCGACCCTGGCCGAGGCGGAGCGCCTGGCGACCGAGACGGAGTCGCACGGCGTCCTGCGCTGGGTTGCGGACGCGATGCTCAAGCTTCGCTCAACTTCCGTGTAGGAAAGGGGAGTTTGGCTAATCTCAGAGGTGGGGGGAGAGAGCCCCGGCAGGCCCGGCCTGCCGGGCGCTCCCATGGGTTCAGAGCAGCCCGAAGTGGAACTCCCCAGCGGCGACCGGCGCCGGTGAACGCGGAGTGCGCCTCACGGTCGACGGCCAGACGAGTGGTTCAGGCGAGCGCTGCCGTGATCGCCGCCTCGGCGTGGAGGCGGGCGGTGGGGAAGACGGGGACGGGGCTGTCCTCGGCGTGGACGAGGAGTTCGATCTCGGTGCAGCCGAGGATGATGCCCTCGGCGCCAGCGGCGACCAGCTCGGCGATCACCCGGCGGTACGCGGCGCGCGACTCCTCGCGGACGACGCCGACGCACAGCTCCTCGTAGATGACCCGGTGCACGAGTGCGCGGCCCTCCGGGTCCGGGACGAGGACGTCCAGGCCGCCGCTCGATGCGAGCCGGCCGCGGTAGAAGTCCTGTTCCATCGTGAACGCCGTGCCCAGCAGCCCGACCCGGCGCAGGCCGGCGGTGCGGACGGCGGCCGCGGTGGCGTCGGCGAGGTGGAGGAGGGGGATGGTGACGGCGGAGGAGACCTGGTCGGCGACCTTGTGCATGGTGTTGGTGCAGATCAGCAGCAGGTCGGCCCCGGCCGCCTCCAGGGAGCGTGCGGCGTCGGCGAGGAGTTCGGCGGCCTCGGTCCAGCGGCCTTCGGCCTGGAGGCGTTCGACGGTGGCGAAGTCGACCGAGTAGAGCACGAGTCGGGCGGAGTGCAGTCCGCCGAGCCGCTCCCGGGCGAGTTCGTTGAGGAGGCGGTAGTACTCGGCGGTGGATTCCCAGCTCATGCCGCCGATCAGGCCGAGGGTCTTCATGGGGCCAAATATAAAGACAGAGGCGAATTTCATGCAAATATATAAGGCTAGCTTTGAGGGGTGTCCCGCGGTACGCGGTGCTGCCATTCCCTCGTGAAGACGACCGAGCCGGCCTCCAGGGCGCGGAGCTGGACGATGCTGATGAAGTGGGTGGCGTCGCACCGGAGTTGGGCGCGGGTCTGGAGGGTGACGTCCCAGCCGAGGTCGGGGCGTTCCAGGCGGGTGGTGTGGTCGGTGCGGGCCTGGGCGCTGAGGGGGGCGTCGGTGAGGACGCGGTAGGCGGTCACGGTGTGCTCGTCGCGGACGAGGCCGTCGGGCTGGGTGCGGGTGCCGTCGGCGGCGGGGGAGAGTTCGGTGCGCCACTCGTGGCGGCCGAGGTCGTGGACGGTGACGCGTTCGGGGCGGGCGGTGAGCGGCTCGGTGAGGTGGACGGCGAGCGGGTCGGGCAGCACCGGGGACTCCAGGACGACGGCTGTCGCGCCCACGTCGGCGGCGAGGTGGCGGACGGGCAGGGCGAGGGTGCTGTGCGACGGGTCGACGGCGTACCCGGAGCCATCGGGGGCGGGCCACACCCACGGCCAGTACACGGACGAGAGCGCGAGCCGCAGCCGGTGCCCGGCCGGGAGGGAGAACGCGCAGGCGGCCAGTTCGACGGTGACGTCGGCCGTGCCCGACGTCACCAGTACGCCCCGGGTGATCAGTTCCGACGTCCCGTCCGGCCGGACCGCGCACAGCCGCGCGACGATCAGAGCCGGCCGCTCGTCCTCGCGCAGCCGCAGCCGGACGGACGGGATGCCGAGGACCTCGACGGGCTCGGGCTGCGGCCGGGAGTCGAAGCAGACCGAGCGCCCGTCCTCCTCGCGCTGGTCCGGCGCCCGGTCGGCGGGCCGGCCGAGCGGGACGTAGGCGCCCGCGTTGAGGCCGGTGTGCTGGGGCGAGCGGACGTGGACGTAGCGGTCGTCGGAGGTGGTGCCGGCGGTCTGCAGCTGGCCGTCGAGGGCGTAGTGGATCTCGCGGACGTCGGGGGAGGGCCAGACCTCGTCGCCGACCCACCGGGTGCCGAGCAGGCTGCGCAGGGCCGGTTCCCTGCGGACGCCGGTGTCGATGTCGCGCAGCCAGTGGTCCCACCAGCGGAGGGTCTCGGGGAGGGTGTCCTCGGGCAGGCCGTGCGGCCAGGGGCCGACCAGGGCGCGGGCCTCGGGTGAGGTGGCGAGCAGGCGCAGGACGAACGAGCAGGACGGGTCGCCCCACCCGGCGATCGCGAGTGCGGGGACGGAGACCGGGACGGACGTCTCCCCGGCGGCGAGCCAGCGTTCGGCCGGCGGTTCCAGGGATTCGAGCCGGGCCAGCCACTGCGGGCGCCAGGCGTCGCCGACGTGGCGGGGGTCCGGCGGCCGGGCGGCGGAGGCGACCAGGGCGGTGAGCCGGGTGTGGAGGTCGGCGGCGAGGACGGCGCCGCCGAGCCGGTGGCCGCCCTCGGGGCAGGCGGCGACGACGGCGCGGACGGTCTCGGGGGAGCGCGCGGCGAGCTGCAGGGCCGTGGTGCCGGCCGCGCCGACGCCGAGCAGCCCCACCCGGCCGCTGCACCAGGGGCGGGCGGCGAACCAGGCGATCACGGCGGTGCCGTCGGCGAGCTCCCGGTCGTCGCCGGGGGTGACCGGCAGGCCGCCGGAGTTGCCGTGACCGCGGGTGTCGACCCGGACGGCGGCGTAGCCGTGGCCGGCGTACCAGGGGTGGCGGCGGGCGTCGTCGGCGGCGGACCAGTCGGTGAGCCGTCCGGCGGAGTACTCCAGGAGGGCGGGGACGGGTTCGTCGCTGACCGGCCGCCACACCCGGGCGGACAGCTCGGTGCCGTCGGGCAGGGGGATGCGGACGTCCTCGCGGGTGGTGTGGAAGGGGTACGACGGCATTGCCGCTCCCATCGGGTCCCGGGCCGGTGAACGCCGACGGGGGTGTGCGTGCCGGCATTCCGACCCTAGGGGAGGAGTCGGCCGATTTCCTGATGAATCGGGCGCGGTGGTGAAGGCCCGGATTTGCACCGCCTTCACCCGGCGTGTTCGGGGCTCGCCAGCGCGTGTTTGTGTCCGCAGTGCTTCAGTATTTGCGAACGGCTTGCAACTGCCTCCCGGTCGAGGGAAGGATGTCCCCGCACTCCGCTCCCCCGAAAGGACCACAGCAATGGCCAGCCCCGCCGCAGGTGCCCCGTCCGTCAGATGGTGGCACCGGCTCACCCGCGAGGAGTGGATCCGCCTGGCCGGCATGGGCGGCTTCATCCTCGCGCTGCACGTGATCGGCTGGTTCACGCTGCTGGCGCTCGTCGCGCCCGAGCACTACGACGTCGGCGGCCAGGTCTTCGGGGCCGGCATGGGCCTCACCGCCTACACCCTCGGCATGCGGCACGCCTTCGACGCGGACCACATCGCGGCGATCGACAACACCACCCGCAAGCTGATGGGCCAGGGCAAGCGGCCGCTGTCGGTCGGCTTCTGGTTCTCGCTCGGCCACTCCTCGATCGTCTTCGGCCTCTGCGCCCTGCTGGCCTTCGGCATCCGCTCGCTCGCGGACCAGGTCGAGGCGGACGACTCGACGCTGCACCGGATGACGGGCCTGATCGGCACCACCGTCTCGGGGACGTTCCTGCTGCTGCTCGGCCTGATCAACCTGGGCGCCTTCAACGGCATCCTCAAGGTCTTCCGCAAGATGCGCGTCGGCGAGTACGACGAGGAGGAGCTGGAGCGCCAGCTGGAGAAGCGCGGGCTGATGAACCGCATCCTCGGCAAGGTCACCCGGGCGGTCACCAAGCCCTGGCACATGTACCCGGTGGGCCTGCTGTTCGGGCTCGGCTTCGACACCGCGACCGAGGTCTCGCTGCTGGTGCTGGCGGGCGGCGCGGCGGCCTTCTCGCTGCCCTGGTACGCGCTGCTGACGCTGCCGATCCTGTTCGCGGCCGGGATGAGCCTGCTGGACACGATCGACGGTTCGTTCATGAACTTCGCCTACGAGTGGGCGTTCTCCCGCCCGGTCCGCAAGATCTACTACAACCTGACCGTCACCGGCCTGTCGGTCCTGGTCGCGCTGGTGATCGGCCTGATCGAGCTGATCGGCCTGCTCGGCGAGAAGCTGGACATCACCAGCGGCCCGATCGGCTGGATCGGCTCCCTGGACCTCAACTTCGTCGGCTACGCGATCGTCGGCCTGTTCGTGGTCACCTGGGCCGGGGCGATCCTGTTCTGGAAGTTCGGCAAGGTCGAGGAGAAGTGGTCGGCGGGCCTGGTCTCGGCCGGCAGCGAGGCGGAGTAGTCCCCGGAGCGGTACGAAGGGGCGGCGGACCGGAGTGCGGTCCGCCGCCCCTTCGGCGTTCCGGGGTCAGCGCAGCGCGGCCAGCACCGCGTCGGCCATCACCTTCTCGCCCGTCGCGTTCGGGTGGAACGGCACGGCGGGCGAGCCGGGCAGCGCGCCCTCGACCCAGCGGTCGTCCGAGCAGGCGTCGTGCCCGGCGGTCGGCGTCTGCGTGTCGACGTAGACCGCGCCGCTGCTCGCGGCGGTGGCCTTGAGCATGGCGTTGAGGCTGCTCAGCGTCCGGTACAGGTACGGGATGTCGCGCGGCGCGATGGGCTGGCGCAGCACGCAGGACGAGCCGTCGGCGGGCAGCACGGACGGGTATCCGACCAGCAGGAGCTTGGCCTTGGGGGCCTTGGCGCGGATCGTGGCGATCGCGGCGGCGAGCCGGGGCTGCGCCGCGTCGATGCGGTCGGCGAGATCGTCCTCGCCGTACTGCCAGCTCCAGCTGCTCCAGTCCCAGTGGCCGTGGTTGTAGACGTCCTGGCAGGGCGTGCCGAGCGGGTTGACGACGGCGCCGGCGATGCAGGTGGCGATGACGTCGCCGATGCCGATGTCGCTGGTGCCGAGGTCGTTGCCGCCGATGCCGAGGGTGATGAGGTCGGCGTCCGGGGTCACGGCGTCCAGCTGCGGGTCGTTGACCTTCAGGAACAGGTCGTACTGGGACTCGGTGACGTTCTTGACCTTGGCCGCGGCGCAGGTGACGTCGGTGTAGGCGCCCGCGTGGAGGGCGGCGGCGACGAGGTGGCCGTAGTTGTGGTCGGAGCGCAGGCACAGGCCGGCGGACTGGCCGGGCACGCCCGCGCCGGCGGCGTAGGAGTCGCCGAGCGCCACGTAGTGCTTCGGGGCGGGGGTGGCCGCCTGGGCGGTCGTCGTGGTGAGCGCGAGCGCGGCGCCGAGGGCGACGGCGGCGAGCGCGGAATTGCGGGCGCGGCGGACGCGCGAGCGGTGAGGCTGATTCCGGGCAGGGCGGAACACGGTTCCTCCTGGGGGAGAGAAACGACGAGGTGGGGGTCGTGCCAGCCGGGCGCCACAGCTACTCACAGGTAAGTTACTGCCAGGTTTCGTGCCCGTCCATCCTCGGCGGGGAATTTCTCGAAAATGCGTCAGATGGGGCCGCAGGTTATTTCGAATTACGCTCCGGTGTGTATCGAAGGTATTTCCGAAACGCCCCGGAGCGGAATTGGTGCCACTGCTTGTCACCTGCGGCCGCCGCCGGTTGACCGGACGTCACCGCAGGCCGCAGTATCGGGCGCACAGCGACGGCGCCCGTCCCCCCGCGCCGTCCGCACCCCCGCGACGGAGGACTGCGCAATGGCCCTGGACGCCGACGTCATCGTCATCGGAGCGGGACTCGCCGGTCTCACCGCCACCGCCGAACTCGCCGACGCCGGACGGAAGGTGATCCTGCTCGACCAGGAGCCCGCGGCCTCCTTCGGCGGCCAGGCGCACTGGTCCTTCGGCGGCCTCTTCCTCGTCGACTCCCCCGAGCAGCGCCGGATGCGGATCCGCGACTCGCACGCCCTCGCCCTCCAGGACTGGCGCGGCACCGCGGGCTTCGACCGGCCCGAGGACGCCTGGCCGCGCCGCTGGGCCGAGGCCTACGTCGACTTCGCGGCCGGCGAGAAGCGGGCCTGGCTGCACGGGATGGGCGTGCGCTTCTTCCCCGTGGTGGGCTGGGCCGAGCGCGGCGGCTTCCTCGCCGACGGGCCGGGCAACTCGGTGCCCCGCTTCCACATCACCTGGGGCACCGGGCCGGGCCTGCTCGAACCCTTTGTCCGCCGGGTGCGCGCTGCGGCCGCCCGCGGGCTCGTCGACCTCCGGTTCCGCCACCGCGTCACCGGGCTCGCGGCCACCACGGGCGTCACCGACACCGTCACCGGGGAGGTGCTGGAGCCCAGCGCGGCCGCCCGCGGCGAGGCCAGCTCACGGGACGTCGCCGGACGGTTCGAACTGCGCGCCCAGGCCGTGATCGTGACCTCCGGCGGCATCGGCGGCAACCACGAACTCGTCCGCAGGGCCTGGCCCGCCCGGCTCGGCACCCCGCCCGCGCGGCTGCTCTCCGGCGTGCCCGCGCACGTCGACGGCCTGATGCTCGGCATCGCCGGCGCGGCCGGCGGGAACCTGATCAACGGCGACCGGATGTGGCACTACACCGAGGGCATCGAGAACTGGGACCCGGTCTGGGCCCGGCACGGCATCCGGATCCTGCCCGGCCCGTCCTCGCTCTGGCTCGACGCGACCGGCCGCCGGCTGCCCGTGCCGCTGTTCCCCGGCTTCGACACCCTCGGGACGCTCGAACACATCATGGCCACCGGGCACGAGCACACCTGGTTCGTGCTCAACCAGCGCATCATCGAGAAGGAGTTCACCCTCTCCGGCTCCGAGCAGAACCCGGACCTGACCGGGCGGTCGGTGCGCGGCGTGCTCGGCCGCGCCCTGCCCGGCGCCCCCGGCCCGGTCAAGGGCCACCTGCGGCACGGGCCCGACTTCGTCGTCGCGGGCAACCTCCCCGACCTCGCCCGCGGCATGAACGCCAGGACCCGCCGGCCGCTGATCGACCCGGACGAGCTGCGCCGCACCGTCGAGGACCGCGACCGGCAGCTGGCCAACCCCTTCGCCAAGGACCTCCAGGTCACCGCGATCCACGGCGCCCGCCGCTACCTCGGCGACCGCCTGGTGCGCACCGCCGCCCCGCACCGCATCCTCGACCCGGCCGCGGCGCCGCTGATCGCCGTCCGCCTCAGCATCCTGACCCGCAAGTCCCTGGGCGGCCTGGAGACCGACCTCGCCTCACGCGTCCTGCGCCCGGACGGCGAGGTGCTCCCGGGCCTGTACGCGGCGGGCGAGGCGGCGGGCTTCGGCGGCGGAGGCGTGCACGGCTACCGCTCGCTGGAGGGGACGTTCCTCGGGGGCTGCCTGTTCTCGGGCCGCGCCGCAGGCCGCGCGGCGGCGGAGGCGACGGCCTGACGATTCGTCAGTTCGCGCCGATCGGAGCCTTCCCGGCTCGGCCGGAGCCGGCGGCGGCGACGAGGGCGGCGATCCCGTCGGCGAAGAACAGGAGCGGGCCGAGGACGAGCAGGACGATCGCGCCGGTCAACTTGCCCGGCAGGGGAGGCGTTTCGACATCGGTGCCGGTGTGCCAGACCACCCGCTCGCCGAGCTGCGCCAGGTCCACCGTCGCCGTGCCCTGCCGGTCCTCGACGAAGGCCTGGCCCGGCAGGACGGTGACGTCGACGTCGCGCGGGCACGAGCCGTCCACCGGCTTCCCGTTGAGCGTGAACCGCCCGGCCCGGCAGGTGATCCGGTCGCCGGCGAGGGCCATGACCCGTTCGAGGAAGGCGTGGTCCGTGGCCGGCGGGGTGCCGAGGTAGTGGATCTCGCCGCGCTGCACGTCTTCGGCCCGGACCCGGTCGGTGAGCAGCAGGTCGTCGTCCAGGGTCTTCGTCGCGTAGCCGGTGAGGAGCACGGCGAAGCCGAGGCCCACCGCGACCAGTCCCGCCGCCCGGAGCGCGATCCTCCGCAGCCGCTTCCCGTTCACCGGTCGGCCAGGCCCAGGCGCAGGTGGTCGACGTGGTAGACGGCCTGGTCGAGCAGCGCGGCCACGTGGTCGTCGTGCAGCGAGTAGACGACCGAGCGGCCGCGGCGCTCGCCGACGACCAGGCCGAGGTTGCGCAGCAGCCGCAGCTGGTGCGAGCACGCGGACTGTTCCAGGCCGACGGCCTCGGCGAGTTCGGTGGCGGCCATCGGGCCCTCCCGCAGCCGGCCGAGGATCAGCAGGCGGGACGGGGTGGCCAGGGCCTGGAGGGTGGTGGCCACCTTGGCCGCGTTGGACGCGTCCAGGCGCATCCGCGGTACGGCGCTGTCGGCGGTCGCATGTCCCATGGGGGCATCCTACGGACCGCCCGCGGGCGGACGGCACCCGCCGGTGGGCCGGAACCGTGCGGGTACGCTGCGGAGGCCGAACGGGCCGCCGACCAGAGGAGAAGCCGAACCCATGAGCCGCCGAGACCGCGACCGCCCGCGTGCCGCCGCCTCCCCGGTGACCGTCACGGTCTGCCGCGGGTGCTGCTGCGGCACCGAGCAGAAGCACCCGGGTGTGGACCACGCCGGGCAGTACGAGCGGCTGCGGACGGCGGTCGGGTCGGCGGGCCGGGTGCGGGCGGTCAAGTGCCTGGACGCGTGCACGCATTCGAACGTGGTCGTGGTGGGCCCGTCCGGCGAGGGGCGGGCGGCCGGGGGCCGGCCGGTCTGGCTGGGCTGGGTGCTGGCCGACGACATGATCGACGAGATCGCCGCGTGGGTGCACGCGGGCGGCCCCGGCCTGGCCGATCCGCCGGGCCTGCTCGACCTGCAGGAGGTCGCGGTCTCGCGCCGGATCCGCGAGGGCCTGCCGGAGTGAGGCCCCCGTCGTGACGGGGTCGCCCCGGTCATGCGTTCACAAGTCTCACGCGGGGTCAACTGGCCCGACTAGCATGACCGGTGGCTCCGAGCGGATCCGCCCAGGGAGGAAGACGATGACCACGGTCTGCCGCATCTGCGCGGGCACCGGCCGCACCGCCGGCCTCAACTGCCGCACCTGCCAGGGCACCGGGACGACGGAGGTCGGCGGCGGGGGCGGCAACTGCTTCCTGTGCGACGGCACCGGGGTGTACGTCCGCTACCGGGTGGACGCGACCGGCGCCAAGCACGCCTACCGCGACGAGATCTGCCGCACCTGCGACGGCACGGGCAACCGCGCCACCACGAGCTGGGACGAGCCGTCCGGCTGAGGCCTGACTTCCGACGGCCGGTCATGTCCGCCACCACGGGGAGGCCATGATCCGGTGTCGGAATGGTCGTGGACATGATCTTTACCTGGACTTGACCGGGTATTGGCGTCCGAGTGGTGTTCGCGCACCTGTCCGTTCACCGCGCGTCCGTGCACGGGCCACGCGCCGCTGGAAGAGTCCCGCGCATGGATATCCCTCACATGGGCGTACCGGCCAAGCTCGCCGACCGCATGAGCATGGCCGAGCAGCACGAGTACCTGCGGGCCCGCTTCTCCCGTCGCCGGATGCTCCGCGCCGGTGCCGTCACGGTCGGTGCGGTCGCGGTGGGCGGTGCCCTGGGCAGCGGCACCGCCTTCGCGGCGCCGGCCACCCCGCAGCTGCTGACGGGCGGCACGGCGGACGGGATCGACGGTGCGGTGGTCGCGCCGACCGGCCGTCACCTCCAGTTCGGCGCCGAGCCGGACACCCAGTTCCGCATCTCGTGGCAGGTGCCGGTGCCGGTCAAGAAGCCGTTCCTGCGCTTCGGCAAGCACCCGTGGGACCTCGGCCACAAGGTCGAGGCCGAGGTCCGCGCCCTGCACACCCCGGCGCTGACCCCGACCGGCCAGCCGGTGGACCAGTACTACCTGCACGTGGCGCTGGAGGACCTGGAGCCGGACACCACGTACTACTACGGTGTCGGCCACCAGGGCTTCGACCCGGCCTCGCAGCAGCAGATCTCCACGCTGCACACCTTCCGCACCGCGCCCTCCCGCGACCACCGCTGGGGCAGGGTGTACGAGCCGTTCACCTTCACCGCGTTCGGCGACCAGGGCGTCAGCGCGCACGCGGCGGGCAACGACAACATCATCAAGGCCCAGAAGCCGGCCTTCCACCTGCACGCCGGCGACATCTGCTACGCCGACCCGGCCGGCTCCGGCACCGACCCGGACAAGGCCGTCTACAACGCGAAGACCTGGGACGCCTTCCTGGTCCAGACCGAGACGGTCGCCGCCGACATCCCGTGGATGGTCGCCTACGGCAACCACGACATCGAGGCCTGGTACTCGCCCAACGGCTACGGCGGCGAGAACACCCGCTTCTTCCTGCCGGACAACGGGCCGGACCCGCGCAACGTCCCCGGCGTCTACACCTTCCGCTACAAGAACGTCGGCGTCATCTCCCTGGACGCCAACGACGTCTCCTACGAGATCCCGGCCAACCTCGGCCTCTCCGCGGGCAAGCAGACCCGGTGGCTGGAGCGCACCCTCAAGGACCTGCGCGGCGACGAGACCGTCGACTTCATCGTGGTCTTCTTCCACTACTGCGCCTTCTCCACCACGGTCGCGCACGCCTCCGAGGGCGGCGTCCGCGAGGCCTGGGTGCCGCTGTTCGAGAAGTACCGGGTGGACCTGGTCATCAACGGCCACAACCACATCTACGAGCGCACCGACGCCATCCTGGGCAACAAGGTCTCCAAGCAGGTGCCGAGCGGCGCCACCATCGAGCCCGAGAAGGACGGCGTGGTCTACGTGACCGCCGGTGCCGCCGGGCGCAGCCTGTACAACTTCGCGACCCCGGACACCTACGAGGGCCACGAGAACCACCAGGACGAGGTCCAGAGCTACTACTGGAGCAAGGGGCGGGTGAAGACCCCCGAGACCATCCAGTGGTCGCGGGTGCGCTACACCGGCTACTCCTTCATCAAGGTCGACGTGACCCCGGCCCAGCTGGGCCAGAAGTCGGTCATGAAGGTCACCGCGCTGGCCGAGAACGGCACGCAGATCGACAACTACACGATCCTGCGCAAGGTCGGCGAGGGCTGGGACTCCGGCCGCGACGACGACGGCGAGGGCGGCGGCTGGGGCTGGTAGTCCCGAGCGGTCGTGACGGTACCCCGGTGTCGAGGACCGACGCCGGGGCACCGGTGCGTCA
Source organism: Kitasatospora sp. NPDC057936 (assembly GCF_042887525.1). Classification (NCBI taxonomy): domain Bacteria; kingdom Bacillati; phylum Actinomycetota; class Actinomycetes; order Kitasatosporales; family Streptomycetaceae; genus Kitasatospora; species Kitasatospora sp. NPDC057936. Next base: position 13,429 of record NZ_JBHVPD010000115.1, on the reverse strand, counting down.
GCGCCGGGGCCCGTACATGATCACGCCGACCCCGGCGAGGCAGACCAGAGCGCCGATCACGTCGTAGCGGGTCGGCCGGAAGCCGTCCACGGCCACGCCCCACAGCAGGGAGCCGGCCACGAACACCCCGCCGTACGCGGCCAGGACGCGGCCGAAGGTGCCGTCCGGCTGGAGCGCGGCGACGAACCCGTACGCGCCGAGCGCCACGACGCCCACGCCGGCCAGCCACCACGGCCGTTGCTCCCGGACGCTCTGCCACACGAGCCAGCAGCCGCCGATCTCGGCGAGCGCGGCGAGGGCGAACAGGGCGACGGAGCGCAGGACGGTCATGACGTGCCAGGGTATGCGTTCCGACGTGCCGGGGTGTGCGCTCAGACCTGCCGGTACGTCGCCAGGAAGCGCCCGATGCGGTTGATCGCCGTCTCCAGGTCGTCGGCCCGGGGGAGGGTGACGAAGCGGAAGTGGTCCGGGCGGGGCCAGTTGAAGCCGGTGCCCTGGACGACGTGGATCTTCTCGCGGAGCAGCAGGTCCAGCACGAACTGCTCGTCGTCGACGATCTTGTGCACCGCCGGGTCCAGCCGGGCGAACGCGTACAGCGCGCCCTTGGGCTTGACGCAGCTGACGCCCGGGATCTCGTTGAGCGCCTTGAACGCGACGTCCCGCTGCTCGGTGAGCCGGCCGCCGGGCAGCACGAGGTCGTTGATGGACTGGTGGCCGCCGAGCGCGGCCTGGACGGCGAACTGCGCGGGCACGTTGGGGCACAGCCGCATGCCGGAGAGCATCGTCAGGCCCTCCAGGTAGTCCGTGGCGTGCTGCTTGGGCCCGGAGACGACCAGCCAGCCGCTGCGGAAGCCGGCCACCCGGTAGGCCTTGGACAGGCCGTTGAACGTCAGGGTGAGGACGTCGTCGGCGAGCGCGGCCAGGCAGTGGTGCTCGGTGTCGTCGTAGAGGATCTTGTCGTAGATCTCGTCGGCCAGGACCATCAGCTGGTGGCGCCGGGCGAGGTCGAGGATGCCCTCCAGGAGCTCCTTCGGGTACACCGCGCCGGTCGGGTTGTTGGGGTTGATGACCACGATCGCCTTGGTGCGGGCGGTGATCTTGGCGGCGATGTCCTCCAGGCTCGGGTACCAGTCGGCCCCCTCGTCGCACAGGTAGTGGACGGCCTTGCCGCCGGCCAGCCGCACCACGGCCGTCCACAGCGGGTAGTCCGGCATCGGGACGAGCACCTCGTCGCCGTCGTCGACGAGCGCCGTGACGGCCATCTGGATCAGCTCGGAGACGCCGTTGCCGAGGTAGACGTCGTTGACGTCGACGCCCTGCACCCCGCGCTGCTGGTAGTACTGCACCACCGCGCGGCGGGCGGGCAGGATGCCGCGCGAGTCGCTGTACCCGTGCGCCTTCGGGAGGTTGCGGATGATGTCCTGGATGATCTCCTCGGGCGCCTCGAAGCCGAACGGCGCCGGGTTGCCGGTGTTCAGCCGCAGGACGCTGTGCCCGGCTTCTTCCAGCGCGTTGGCCTGGTCGACCACCGGGCCGCGGATCTCGTAGCACACGTCATTCAGCTTGCTGGACTGCCGAAACTCCACTGCGGCCTCCCGACCGTTACGGTCACACCCCGTTCGCGCTCTGCAGCTTTGTTCTACCAAGTAAGCACTTGGAAAGTCCAACCTTTTGGCTATGCTGATCCACATGTCACGCCGAAGCTACGACCAGTACTGCGCCGTCGCCCGCGCCCTGGACGCGGTGGGGGAGCGCTGGAGTCTCCTGATCGTCCGTGAACTCCTCCGCGGCCCGCGTCGCTACACCGACCTGCACGCCGACCTGCCCGGCGTCTCCACCGACATCCTCGCCGCCCGGCTCAAGCAGCTGGAGGGCGAGGGCCTCGTGCTGCGCCGCCGGCTCGAACCGCCCGCCAGCGCCACGGTCTACGAGCTCACCGGGCGCGGCCGCGAACTGCGCCGCGTCATCGAGGCGTTGGGCGAGTGGGGCCTGCCGGCCCTCGGCGAGCAGCGGCCGACGGACGCGGTGCGGGAGCACTGGGTCACGGGGGCGCCGGAGGCCGTCGACGTGGTCGCGGCCGCCACCGGCTGACGGGGGGCGGTGGACGGCGCCGGCTGACGGGGGGTGGCGGACGGCGCCGCTCCGGTCCATGCGTACGATCGTCGGACCACGGAGCAGTCGGAGGAGAGCGGAGAGCGCCCGTGCCCACCACGTACCGCAGTTACGTCGCCGTCGGGGACTCCTTCACCGAAGGCATGTGCGACGACCTCATGCCCGACGGCCACTACCGCGGCTGGGCCGACCGGGTCGCCGCCGCGCTCGCGGACGAACCGGCCGAAGCGCCCGGCGCCGACGCCTTCCGCTACGCCAACCTCGCCGTCCGCGGCAAGCTCATCGGCCAGATCCACGACGAACAGCTCGCCGTCGCGGCCGGGATGGGCGCCGACCTCGTCACCCTCGCCGGCGGCCTCAACGACGTGCTGCGCCCCGGCTGCGACATCGCCGAGGTCGAGCGGCTGCTCGGCCGCTGCGCCGCCGGCCTGCGGGCCGGCGGGGCCACCCGCGTGAAGTTAACCACCCCCCCCCCCACCCCCACGATGGCCGGCGGCGCCCGGCTGCTGCCCGCGATCCTGCGGATGAAGGCCTTCGTGCACGAGCTCGGCCAGGACGACGGCATCGCCGTGGTCGACCTCTTCTCCGCACCCTGCTTCGACGACCGCCGGCTCTGGGCCGAGGACCGCCTGCACCTCTCGCCCGAGGGGCACCGCCGGGTGGCCGCCGCCGTCCTGGAGGCGCTCGGCCGCCCCGCCGGCTTCGACTGGCGCGCCCCGCTGCCGCCCGCCGCCCCGCGCGGCCGTGCCGAGAAGCTCGGCGCCGACGCCCGCTGGATCGGCTCCCACCTCGGCCCGTGGATCGGCCGCCGCCTCACCGGCCGCTCCTCCGGCGACGGCCGCCCGCCGAAGCGGCCGGAGCTGCTGCCCTACCGCTGACCGCTGCCCTACTGCCGGCCTACCGCTGAGCGCCGCGCTCCCGTGCCTCCGGCTCCAGGACGAGGCTCGCCATCGGGGAGTGGACCGTCCAGCCGAGCGCCGAGTACAGCGCGCGGCCGTCGGTGGTGCCGACCAGGACGGCCTGTTCGGCACCGGCCTCGCGGGCGGCGTGCTGGAGCGTGCCCATCACGATGCTGCCGAGGCCCCGGCGGCGGTGGTCGGGGGACGTGACGATCTGGTCCGGCACGGCGACCGGGCCCGCCAGGCCCGCCTGCCCCCGGGCGGCGAGGTGGCCGGTCGAGGTGCGGACCAGCGTGCGGACGACGCCGCCGCGGATCCACGTGGTGACGGTGTAGCCGGCCGGCGGCGCGGGGCCCCCCGCGCCGCCGAGCGGCAAGCTGAACAAGAAGCCCCGCACGGGCCGCCCCCGGTCCGGGCCCACCCAGGGGGGGTACGGGGAGGGGGGAGCGAACAGCTTGAGCCAGGTGCCCGGGGCCGTCGTCGCCCCGGCGATCTCGCGGACGTCGTCCTCGGCGGGGTGCGGCAGCACGCGCCGTGCGACCTCGCCGGTCGGGGCCCCGACGTCGATGCTCCAGCCCCACGGCGCGGGGGCGGGTTCGGCGGCGCCCCGGGAGACGACCCAGCCGGAGATCCAGCGGCGGACGAGTTCCGTGGTGTCCGGGTCCTGGTTCCGCATCGGTGTACCCCCGTTGGTAATAGGTGAATATGTGATGCATACCTTACATCTGGGGGAGGGGCGAGGCCAGGGGCGCAGTAGGCTTGGCGGGTTCGACGCACCGGAACGATTCGGTGCGCCCAGGCCGGAAGGACGACGACACGTGGGCGAGCGCAGCGAGCGAACCATTGAGAGGTGCGTGTTGCGCGAAGCGGCTGCCGAGCGCAGCGAGGTGGGCGCATGAGCGAGCTCAGTGAGGTGGGCGGCAACGGCGGATCGCTGCCGGTCGAACTCCGGTCCGACTGCACCAGCTGCTTCGGGCTCTGCTGCGTCGCCCTCCCGTTCGCCGCGGGCGCCGACTTCGCGGTCGACAAGGCCGCCGGCACCCCGTGCCGCAACCTCCAGACCGACTTCACCTGCGGGATCCACGCGCGCCTGCGCGACACCGGCTTCCAGGGCTGCACCGTCTACGACTGCTTCGGCGCCGGCCAGCGCGTCTCGCAGGTCACGTACGGCGGGCGCAGCTGGCGGGAGGAGCCGGCGAGCGCGCGGGAGATGTTCGACGTCTTCCCGGTCGTGCGGCAGCTGCACGAGCTCATGGCGTACCTCGGCGAGGCGCTCGGCTTCGACGCCGCCCGCGCCGTCCACCCCGAGCTGCGGGAGGCCCTGGAGGCCACCGACCGGCTCGCCGGCGGCACTCCGCAGGAGGTCCTCGCCGTCGACGCGAACGCGCACCGGCAGCGCGTCAGCGAACTGCTGCTGCGGGCGAGCGAGCACGTCCGCGCCGCCGTCCCGCGCCGCCGCGAGCACCGCGGCGCCGACCTCTTCGGCGCCCGGCTGCGCGGCGCCGACCTGCGCGGCGCGAACCTCCGCGGGGCGCTGCTAGTCGCCGCCGACCTGGGCGGGGCCGACCTGCGGCTCGCCGACCTGATCGGCGCCGACCTGCGCGACGCCAACCTGGCGGGCGCCGACCTCACCGAGGCCCTCTTCCTCACCCAGGCCCAGCTCAACGCCGCCCGCGGCGACGCGACCACCCGCCTCCCCGCCGGCCTGACCCGCCCGGCCCACTGGCCCGACACGGCCCCGGCGGAGGCCGCCCGGCAGGGTGCCCCGCGCAAGCCGCGCAGCGGCGGCCGGGCCGGTGGCGGCCGCCCGCGTCGGCGCTAGCTTCGGAGGTCCGGCCAGCCCTCGGCGTTGGAGCACGACTCGTAGTCGTAGCGGGTCAGGAAGTCCCACTCCTCGCCGGTGGCCGCCTCGTACGCCTCCTCGTGGACGTACAGCAGCTCCTCCGCCTGGAGCGCGGTGTACGGCGCGAACCGCTCGGGGTGGCCGAAGACTCCTTCGTAGACCTCCCGTCCGGCCGTCACCACGGCGGCGCGGGTGTAGAGGAAGTGGTCGTCGGTCTGCCAGTCGTGCGGCGCCTCGGCGTCCTGGACCGGCAGCCGTCCGAACTCCGCGCGGTCCAAGCGGTACAGCGCCTCGGCCAGCCGCTCCCCGAAGCCGGTGATTTCCTCGACCGGCCCGAGCGCGAGCCGCTGCGCAAGGCCCTCGCACGCCTCCTCCAGGTGGTCGCACCTCTCCAGGACGGCCGGCCCGCCCAGCGTGCCGACCAGCTCCCAGAACCGGTCCCAGGTCATGACCGGCAGTTCGTCGTGCGCGTTCTCGTTCCGCATGCGACCCACCTTGTCGCATGCCACTGACACGCGATTCCCCCATAGTGCAACCGGGGCATGATTCTTACCCGAGTAGATTCTTTACCGAGTTCAGTTATGCTGGTGGTCCAGTGTGCGGGAACGACGGTCGGGAGGTCGCGGCATGGTGGCGGGAATCGACGGCGAGCTGGCGCGGGAGCGGGCCCACGTCGCCCGGTGCCGGGAGGCGCTCGCGCGGCAGGTGGACGACGCCGGGTATCAGGTGATCGCGGGCGAGGATGTGTCCGGCGACGGCGCGAGCGCCGAAGCGCTCGGCCGCTACCTGCGCACCCGGGCCCGGCGGATGGCGGACCTGCCGGACAGCCCGGCGTTCTTCGGCCGGCTGGAGTTCGGCGACGTCCCCGAGGCCGGTGAGCACCGACGGCAGCGCTACTACGTGGGCCGCCGCCGGATCTCCGAGGACCCGACCGTGCCGCCGCTGGTGGTCGACTGGCGGGCCCCGGTCTCCCGGGTCTTCTACCAGGCCGGCCCGCACGACCCGCTCGGCCTGGCCGGGCGCCGCCGGTTCGGCTGGGCGCCGACGAGCCCCGGGGCGCCGGAGGACCTGACCGGCCTGGAGGACGAGCGGCTCGGCGGGCCGCCCGCCGATGCCCCAGGCGGCATCCTGGCCGCGGAGATCGAGCGCCCCCGGACCGGGCCGATGCGGGACATCGTCGCAACCATCCAGCCCGAGCAGGACGCACTGGTGCGCGGCGGGCTGGCCGAGTCGGTGTGCGTGCAGGGTGCCCCCGGCAGCGGCAAGACCGCCGTCGGCCTGCACCGCGCCGCGTACCTGCTCTACACCCACCCGCAGCGCATCCGGCGCTCGGGCCTGCTGGTGATCGGGCCCAACCGGGCGTTCCTGCGCTACATCGCCGAAGTCCTGCCCGCGCTCGGCGAGATCGACGTCGCCCAGTGCACCGCGGAGGACCTGGTCGCCACCCACCCGGTGCGCGGCGAGGACGACACGCGCGCCGCGGCCGTCAAGCAGGACGCCCGGATGGCCGCCGTCCTGGAGCGCGCCCTGTACGCCAGGGTCCGGGCGGCGGGCGCCGAGCCGGTGGTCGTCACGGAGGGCTCGTACCGCTGGCTGATCCCGGGGGAGGCGCTGGAATCGATGGTCGCGGAGGTGCGCGGGCAGGGCGTGCCGTACGCGATCGGGCGTGGGCACCTGCGCACCCGGGTGGTGGCGGCGCTGCGGGACCGGGCCGAGCGGCGCACCGGCGTCCGCAGCGGGACGTGGGAGGCGCGGATCGGGCGCTGCCGTCCGGTGAAGGAGTTCCTGGACGCGGTGTGGCCGGCCGTCCGCCCGGAGCTCGTGGTGGCCGAACTGCTCGGCGATCCCGTGGTGTTGGCGGCGGCCGCGGCCGGCCTGCTGGACGCGGACGAGCAGGCGGCGATCCGGTGGCGGCGCCCGCCGCGTTCGGAGCGGAGCGCGGCCTGGTCGGCGCAGGACCTGTTCCTGCTGGACGAGGTCGCGGGCCTGATCGAGCGGCCGGACGGGTTCGGGCACGTCGTCGTCGACGAGGCGCAGGACCTCTCGCCCATGCAGTGCAGGGCGATCGCCCGGCGCAGCGGCTTCGGCTCGCTCACCGTGCTCGGCGACCTCGCGCAGTCCACCACGCCCGGGGCGGCGCGGAGTTGGCCCGAGCAGCTGGCCCACCTCGGCAAGCCGCGGGCGGCGGTGGTGCCGCTGACGACGGGATTCCGCGTCCCGGCGGCGGTGATGGAACTCGCCAACCGGGTGCTGGGTGCGCTCGGCGTGGACGTGCCGCCGGCGGTTTCGCTGCGGGCGGGTGGAGAAGTGACGGTCCGTCACGTGGGGGACGTGGAAGAGGAAGTGGCCGACATCGTCCGCGAGGCGCTCGGTCGCGAGGGCTCGGTGGCCGTGATCGCGGCGGATGCCGCAGTGGCACGGACGGCGGAGGCGCTGGCGGCGGCCGGGCTGCCGGCGGCGACCGCGGACGGGGTCGGCGGGGCGGCCCGGCTCACCGTACTGCCCGCCTCGCTGGCCAAGGGACTCGAGTACGACCACGTGATCGTCCTGGAGCCCGCCGCGATCGTCGACGCCGAACCGCGTGGCCTGCACCGCCTCTACGTGGCGCTCACCCGGGCCGTCTCCCGCCTCGACGTGCTGCACGCCCGCCCGCTGCCGGAGGCCATGCGGGCGGGCGGTTAGCGGATCGGGCGCCCGGGGCCGGCAGCCCGGGCCCAGCCGTGCTCCAGGAGTTCGAAGGCGCGGTCGGCGTCGCCGACGGCCTCGAAGTGGAGCTCGTCGGCGCTCTGGCCGTCCTCGGCGATGCGGTGGTGGTTGTGCTCGGCGAGGACGCGCCGGGTCGCGGTGAGCTGGGCGGCCAGGAGCCGCGCCGAGAGCACGCGGGGCGGGGTGGCGTCCGAGTCCTCGCGCAGGGCCTCGGCCAGGGACTCCTCGGCCCGCGCGAGGTACTGGGCGCCGCGGGCCACCAGGCCCGGGGTCGAGCGGACGAGCCGGTTGAACGCCAGCACGGCGGGGTGGTCGTTGAGTCCGGTGATCGGGTCGCGCCGGTCAAGCCCGGCCACGAAGTCCCGGTGCAGCGCACCGATCGCCGTCTCGCCCGGAGCCCGGCCGCGGACCACGTCGGCGGCCTGGTCCTGGTGGTCGGCGAAGCGGTGGACGACCAGGTCCTCCTTGGACGGGAAGTAGCTGAACAGCGTCGGCTTCGACACCTCGGCCGCCGCGGCCACGTCGGCCACCGACACCCGGTCGAACCCGTGCTCCAGGAACAGTGCGATCGCCGCCTCCGAGATCGCCCGCCGCGTCCGTTCCTTCTTCAGCTCCCGCAGTCCGCTCATGCGCCCACCTCGCTGCGCTCGGCGGTCGCTTCGCGGAACACGCACCTCTTGACTGTTCGCTCGCATCGCTCGCTCATGCCAACCAGGCTAGCAGCCAAGCTTGACCGGGGAAGGTTTCTGACCCGGTCTGGAGTGTCAGGAGCTCTGGGACTCCAGGATCCGGCGCACGGACTCGCCTTCCACCACTGGCGCCGGGTCTCGATCCGCCGGGCGCCGGCGATGTTGTGCAGGGGGTAGGCGTCCGCGTCCACCCACGGCACGGGCTTGCTGACTCTGACCTGGATGACGTCCTTGAACAGCGCCACGGTGCGCTCCCCCCTATGGCAGGCAGGCGCCAACTCCGCTTTCCGTAAAGCGGGTTGGCGGCAGCACGCCATAGCAACGGCGTCCTGTGCGGGCAGTAGGAGCGACAGAACCGCTACCGCGTGGAGGGGCCGGATCAGGCGGTGCGGTCGGCGAGGACCTCGCGAACGACGTGGCGGGCGGCGGCGGTCAGGGTGGGGTTGGTGTGCCGGTAGTACGGGATCGCGATGAGGGCGATGGACAGGGCCCAGGCGCGGGCGCGGGCCCACATGGCGTCGTCGGCGCCGAGGGCGGTGCGGAAGGTGCCGCGGGCCTGGGCGGGCAGGACGGTCCACGCGGCGATGACGTCGACGGTGGGGTCGCCGACGCCCATCAGGCCGAAGTCGATGACCGCGCCGAGCCCTCCGGTGGGGGCGAGCAGGAGGTTGCCGGGGGAGAGGTCGCCGTGCATCCAGGTGGCCGGGCCGGTGTGGTCGGGCAGGCGCAGGGCCTTGTCCCACAGGGCCGTCGCGCTCGCGGTGTCGATCGTGCCGGTGAGCCGGGCGAGCGCCGCGCGGGTCGCGCCGTCACGGGCGGCGAGCGGGACCCCGCGGGCCGCGGGCGGTCCGCCGGCCGGGTCGGCGGATCTCAGGCCGGTGATGAACGCGGCCAGGTCGCGGGCGAGTCGGAGCGGTGCGGCGAGGGCGCCGACGGCCGGGTTCACGCCGTCGAGCCAGCGGACCACCGACCACTCCCACGGGTAGCCGGCGGCGGGCCGGCCGAGGGCTACCGGCGCGGGGATCGGCTGCGGCAGGTGCGGGGCGAGCCGCGGCAGCCAGTACTGTTCGCGGCCGACGCCGTCCGCGGCCCAGCCGACCCGGGGGAGGCGGACGGCGAGGTCCGGGCCGAGCCGGAACATCGCGTTGTCCGTCCCGGCGGAGACGACCGGGCGGATGGGCAGGCCGGCCCACTGCGGGAACTGGGCGGAGAGCAGCCGCCGCACCAGGGCTGTGGTGATGTCCGGTTCGTCGGGGTGCATCCTGACGGCAGCGCACATGCCCGGCAGCGTACAGCGCGGCCCGTGCGGCCAGCAGCCGGATCATCGAACTGCTGTGACAAATTCGGATCATCAGATCACTACGCTGGCGCGATGATCACCACACGGGGGCAGGCGGACGGCCGGCCCGCCCGGCCTACGGGCAGACGCAGCATCGAGTGGACGGCTTTCGAGCGCTGGGCGTTCCGGGCCGCGTTCGCCGTCCTGGCCGTCCTGCTGCTCCTGGGCGTGACCGGGCACTACAACAGCCGCTCGGGCGGCTACCTCGTGCTGCAGCAGTGGTTCGACCGGCCGTTGCTGCTCTGGACCCTGGCGATCCCGGCCCTGTTCGTCGCGGTGCTCAACGTTCCTTGGTGGATGTGGCTCCGGATCCTGCTCACCACCGCCGTCACACTGCTGGCGGCCGGGACGATGATGCTCTGGCTCTTCCTCGCGACCTCCACGGTCGTGAAGGGCACCCAGGAGGCGCCGGGCCGCACCGACCGGAAGATCGTGCAGGAGGAGACGGGCTGGGCGCTCGACTCCACCACGGCGTACTACGTCGACGAGGGGACCGGGCTGACCACCCGCCGGTGGCTGGTCCTCGCCCAGGGCCCCCACGACCCGTACGACCGCGCCGTCCGCTGGTCGGGCCCGGACCGGATCCAGGTCGACACCGACACCGGGACCGTCACGATCGACCTCGCCGCCGACGGCCGGCCGAGCCGGGAGCTCCACCTCGACGGCTGACGTGCGCCGGCCGGCCTCAGCCGAGCGTCACCCGCACCCCGACCGTGCCGCCCCGGCCGAACCGGACCACGTTGGCCGCCAGCGCGACCGCGCACAGCGGGCCGTACTTGCGGCGCAGCAGCTTCCGGTACGCGGGCGCCCGGGCGGCGTCGAGCACGGCGGTGGCCGGGACCTGCTCGCCGAGCAGGGTGCCGCGGATGTCGCACGGCCCGACCAGGACGTCGGTGCGCCGGCGCAGCCGCTTGACCTTGCCGGTGCGGGTGACGGTGGTGAAGACGAGCGCGTCGCCGTCCCGGGCGACCCACACCGGCGTCGGCACGCCGGTGCCGTCCCGCCGGAAGGTCGTGAACAGCAGGTACTTGGCGGAGGCGAGCCGGTCGAGCCGCGCGGCACGCCCCGCCTCCAGCGAAGGGGAGGTGTCCATGCCCGCCACCGTAGGGGCGCGCAACGGAGCACCGCTCAAGCCCGGTTGGAGCCGGGCGGCGCACCCGCCACGCCCGGCCGCCCCGGGTGCGGCCGGGAGCCGTCCGCGGCACCTGCCAGAATGCAGGGCGTACGGCGAACGCACTGAAGGAGAAGGTGACCGGCTTCGTGACCACGCCAGTCGATGAGCAGTCCCGGCGGGCCCAGCGGGCGATCGAGCGGAAGATCGCCGAGGAACTGGGCGTGCGCGACGGGCAGGTGACGGCCGCCGTCGACCTGCTCGACGGCGGCGCGACCGTCCCGTTCGTCGCCCGATACCGCAAGGAGGCCACCGGCTCCCTCGACGACGCGCAGCTGCGCACGCTGGAGGAGCGGCTGCGCTACCTGCGCGAACTGGAGGAGCGCCGCACCGCCGTCCTGGAGTCGATCGAGGCCCAGGGCAAGCTGGACGACGCGCTGCGCGCGCAGGTCCTCGCGGCCGACTCCAAGGCCCGCCTGGAGGACATCTACCTGCCGTTCAAGCCGAAGCGGCGCACCAAGGCGCAGATCGCCCGCGAGGCCGGCCTGGAGCCGCTCGCCGACACCCTGCTCGCCGACCCCTCCCAGGACCCGGCCGCGCTGGCCGCCGGCTACCTCAACGAGGCCGTGGCGGACGGGAGCGCGGCCCTGGAGGGCGCCCGCGCGATCCTGGTCGAGCGCTTCGGCGAGGACGCCGACCTGGTCGGCTCGCTGCGCGAGCGGATGTGGACCCGCGGCCGGCTGGTCGCCCGGGTGCGGGACGGCAAGGAGCAGGACGGCGCCAAGTTCGCCGACTACTTCGACTTCGCCGAGCCCTACACCAGGCTCCCCTCGCACCGCATCCTCGCGATGCTGCGCGGCGAGAAGGAGGAGGTGCTCGACCTCGAACTGTCCCCGCTGGACGGCGACGAGACCGGCGACACCAGGGGCGACCTGCCCGGCGCGGCCGACTACGAGCAGCGCATCGCCGCCCGCTTCGGCATCGCCGACCACGGCCGCCCGGCCGACAGGTGGCTCGGCGACACCGTCCGCTGGGCCTGGCGCACCCGCGTCCTGGTGCGGCTCGGCATCGACCTGCGGTCCCGGCTGCGCGCCGAGGCCGAGGAGGAGGCGGTGCGGGTGTTCGCGGCGAACCTCCGCGACCTCCTGCTCGCCGCCCCGGCCGGCACCCGCGCCACCATGGGCCTGGACCCGGGCTTCCGCACCGGCGTGAAGGTCGCCGTGGTGGACGCCACCGGCAAGGTCGTGGCGCACGACACGATCTACCCGCACCAGCCCGCCAACAAGTGGGACGCCTCGCTGGCCACCCTGGCGGCGCTGGCGAAGAAGCACGGCGTGGACCTGATCGCGATCGGCAACGGCACCGCCTCCCGCGAGACCGACAAGCTCGCCGAGGACCTGCTGGGGCGCCACCCCGAACTGGGGCTCACCAAGGCGATGGTGAGCGAGGCCGGCGCCTCGGTGTACTCGGCCTCCGCGTTCGCCTCGCAGGAGCTGCCCGAGCTGGACGTGTCCATCCGCGGCGCGGTCTCCATCGCCCGCCGCCTCCAGGACCCGCTCGCCGAACTCGTGAAGATCGACCCCAAGTCGATCGGCGTCGGCCAGTACCAGCACGACCTGAGCGAAGTGAAGCTCTCGCGCTCGCTGGACGCCGTCGTCGAGGACTGCGTGAACGCCGTCGGCGTGGACGTCAACACCGCCTCCGCGCCGCTGCTGACCCGCGTCTCCGGCATCACCGGCACGCTCGCCGACAACATCGTGGCCCACCGCGACGCCAACGGGCCGTTCCGCACCCGCAGGCAGCTCAAGGACGTCGCCCGGCTCGGCCCGAAGGCGTTCGAGCAGTGCGCGGGCTTCCTGCGCATCCCCGGCGGCGACGACCCGCTGGACGCCTCCAGCGTGCACCCCGAGGCCTACCCGGTGGTGCGCCGCATCCTCGCCGCGACCGGCGGCGAGCTGCGCGAGCTGATCGGCAACGGCGAGCGGCTGCGCGCGCTGCGCCCGGCGGACTTCGCCGACGACACCTTCGGCATCCCGACCGTCACCGACATCCTCGGCGAGCTGGACAAGCCGGGCCGCGACCCGCGCCCGGCGTTCCGCACCGCCGTCTTCAAGGAGGGCGTCGACAAGATCGGCGACCTGGAGGTCGGCATGGTGCTGGAGGGCGTGGTCACCAATGTCGCCGCGTTCGGCGCCTTCGTGGACGTGGGCGTCCACCAGGACGGCCTGGTGCACGTCTCCGCGCTGTCGAGGAACTTCGTGAAGGACCCGCGCGAGGTGGTCAAGCCGGGCGACATCGTGAAGGTCCGGGTCACTTCGGTGGACGTCCCGCGCAAGCGGATCGGACTGACGCTGCGGCTGGACGACGAGCCCGGCCGCGGCGGGGATCGGGGCGGGGATCGGGGCGGCGAGCGCGGCCGAGGCGGCGGCGACCGGCAGGCCCGCCCGCCGCGCCAGGACCGCCGCGGGGACGAGCGCCGCGACGACCGCCGCGGTCAGGACCGGCGCGGCCAGGGCGGCCAGGGCGGCTCCGGCGGCAGCACCCCGCCGGCGAACAGCGCCATGGCGGACGCGCTGCGCCGGGCGGGCCTGACCGGCGGCTCGGGCGGTCAGGGCGGGCGCGACGACCGCCGCTCCGGGCGGCGCTGAGCGGCACCCGGCCCCCGGCCCCCAGGGCCCGGAACGCAGTACGCAGTACGCAGAACACGGAACGGCCGGGGCCGGCGGGCAC